>JABMRB010001025.1 GCA_013202865.1 Candidatus Nealsoniibacteriota bacterium
ATGCAAGTCGCATTATTCTCAGAATCGCGAGGGAAATGAGTGTTTATTGACCCTCGCAGAAGTAGTGACTCCGTTAGATTTGGAGCTTTGTATGTTCGAGGAAAGCGGGCAAGAGGTTTTGGTTGCAGCGCAGGGCGGACAAAGAATCGGATGTCTGTTGATACAGATGGTCTACGTCAGCGGCGGCGAAGTTGGGCTGGCATCCGTGCTTGACGTAGCTCCACGCGCCTTCGACCGGATTCAACTCCGGGCAATAGCCACCAACCAGCGACCACGGTGCGGATCACCCAAGACTGATGTACCTGTCATCAAATACGGCAGAACGACTTTCAGCCGTTTTCAGGGAATCTGGACCCAAGAGAGTATTTGATAATGGGGCAATGGGTGTCCGATACGTGTGCCAAGAAGGCGGACATGGCCGGTTTAGTGTGCCGCTTCTGGGAAGATTCCCCCCTGGGCCGCGTTGAAGACGAGTACGGAGACATCGCTGCACGAACGGCTGCAATCTCGATTCTGGCGGAGGCCGGCTTTTTGGCCCACGGCCCCGTGCAGGTCCGAGAAATCGCCTGGACTCTATCGTCGGATGCGTTATTGAATCAATATCGCTATATCGGAATCGTTCGGTAAACCGTCAAGGAACTATCTGACGACGGGATTCTGTGCGTTCGCCCAGATGAGGTTCGACTGTTCTCCGAGGTCTTGCCCAGTGAATCACTGCTCACGGAGTTCTGGGATTACCTGCGAGATAGCGATCCAATTTCCGATACGGACCTGAAATATGCCCTGATAGGATAGGCTCGGGAACGGCTCCGGGCCGCTAGCTCTCGTCCTTCACATTGTTCTTCACGAAGTAGACGCCCTGGAGGATGCTGCGCGCATTTGCAGAGGAATACATGTCTTGCGAAAGCAGGTTGCGAGATGAGTTGTCAGCCAAACGCAGGGATCGTGGGCAGGTAGTGCGGATACTGATAGTGAGAAGGATGGAATGAGTTGCGGCGGATCAATGTCGATTGCGTTGCGAAACAAGAAGTCAAGTGTTTTACCCCTACCCCCGTTCTAAAGGAGAATGCCATGTTGAAACAGTTGCTGATCGGTATCGCTATCGTGGCGGTACTCTGTGTCCTGCTCTTCGGTGCCGAACGCACCATGAGCTACGTCAAAGGCGGGAGAACAGTCCTTGTCGACGGAGTCGATGAGAACATGCCCATGCCAGTCGAATTCGCCCGCGCGGAAGCAGAGATCGAAAGTCAAGGTGAGTCGATCTTCGCTTACGAGGACAAGGTCGCCGACTTGGAAGTCAGGGCCGACGGTCTGCGAGGCACGATCGCCGATCTGGAAGAAGAACTTGCCGAAGAGAAGCGGTTGCTGAAGGTCATCAAGGGACGCCTCGACGAGAAGCAGGAAACCTACACGATTGGTGGAAATCTCTGGAATTTCGCCCAGGTGAACCAAGATGCGCTCGCCCGCGTGGAGAAGTGTCGCAAAATCGACGAGCAACTCGCTTTCCATCGCTCGATCCTTCGCGATCTGGAAACTGGCGCCTCTCAGGGAAACCAGAACCTCGCTGAAGCCCGAAAACAGTTGGTCGATCTGCGTCACGGTTTGGAGCAACTCAAGACGCGCGAGACAAACGCAGCCATTCGCGCTGAGATTGCTGGCATGGCCAATGCTCTGAATGCTGGCGCTCTTGGGCCCCAGAGTGAACTGGAGAACGTGATGCACAACATCGAGCGTCGGGTAGCCAGCAAGGAGCGCCGTGCGGAAACCCGGCTCTCGCCTACGCAATCGGGCATCATGATCGATTGGCATGCGGAAGTCGTCACGGAGGATGCTTCGGCCGAAATCGACCGTCTACTCGAAGGCGGCGATGCATCGACTGACGAGATGGCAGTGGTGCGTTAGTCGAGACAATAGTGGCCGGACGGCTCTTCGGTGAGCCGTCCGGCCGCTCACGGGCATTTGACCAAACGCAACTTCCTCCAGGCGAAAACGGGAACCAACAATGTTTCGACGCATGGGACAATTTGTCGCGACCATGGCAATAACTCTGCTGGTGCTTTGGTTGCTGGAGTATTCGGGGGCAACGCGACCCATTTGGGAGCGTCTCTCGCCCGTGCGTCGGATCACTTCCCCGCCATCGGAAAAAGAGGCCCTTTTCGTGGTAATCGCCTCCGATATCACCCAAGCCGAAGTGAGGCTTCGGGACCTGGAGAAGCAGCGGGATTTGGCGGAACACACGAAGGCGGACATCACCGAATCCCTCACGACCTACTGTGAGACAAACGCCATCGACGGAGATCGTCTTGTGGAAGAGATTTCGGAGGACGATCCAGAAGTTCGCGTCATGCTTCGTGGGCTCCAGAAGAAGGCGGATGACATTGAACAACTCGATCGAGCAATCGAAGATCAGCAAAATGCCGTTCGTTTCCATCGGGCACGACGATTCGCCTTGGAGAATGGGGTCCGATTGCTTGCGACGAAAGAGGCTCCCGGTGAAGCGTTGCGTCGCGAAATGAGCGACGATTGCAGTAACCCTCAATACAATACATTGCAAGAGTGCTTGCGGCGATACGCCGCAGAAAGGTGAAAAGTCATGACAAGGATCATTGCCGTTTTGACGCTGACTGTGCTCGTACTCGGACTATCATCCGTTTCTGCGCAGGACTATCCTCGCTACTACTATGAAGACTTGAAGTTCGACTATGCTGGTTCGCCGTCCTACTCATCCCCAGTATCACTGGAAACGGCGGCAGGAACCGACGTTTCGGCACTCGGCCACCACGACGACACCAATGATGCTGGCACGGCGAAGGTCGATCCCGATCCAAAACCACAGTCAGTTTCCGAGAGTGCTCAAGCCACGCAAGGCGGGCACCGCGCCTATCGGCTAGCCTCGGTCGCCAGAACGGCGGAAGCAACCGACGAGCACGAAACCAAGGAGACAATTGCAGCAGTCGAAGAGTCTGCATTGCAGTTCGTGGCCCCGTTAGTCTGGCCCGTGGCACTCTTCTTTGTGGTCGTTTCCATAGCTGCGATGTTTCTGCTATGGAATATTGCCTCGCAAGTTTCGATTCTCAACCAAGCAGTCGGCTCTAGCGACGGCGATATGTCGCGCTACGGTAATCGAACAGTCTCGCCTCGCCGAGGCGGTCGTGACACTGGTGTCTCGAATAGTGGCGGGCGACGTGCGGCCACCGGAACGATTCCCGAAGTGGTCGTGTCACATGAAGCACTTAACGCCGCCTTTGCTGAAATCCGACGTCTTGCTCGACGGATGCCAGGCGATGAAGTGGGTTGCACGTTCGTCGGTCGTGTAATCGAGGAAGGTTCATCGCGAAAGATCCTGTTGAACGGAATACTCACTGAAGGCGACAACGTCGAGCGGAGTGCCGGCCATCACGATATGGATCGCCAAGCACAGCAACGAGAATTGGCCGTTCTCCAGGTCGTCGATCCGCGCGTCAGTTTCATGGGCGACTTGCATCTGCATCCGGGCAATATGACGAACCCATCGGGCGGCGATCATCGGACGGACGTTCGCAACGTCAAGGAAAGCGCCACGCAGGAACTGATCCTAGGCATCTTCACACACGACAGTGGTTATGGCGGGTGGAATTCTTCGGGCAAGGCTATTCATCAGAGCGATTTCCGGCTCGACTTGTACTACATGGGCAGCGCAAGCAATTTCGACTACGTTCCCATCAGGGCATACGTCAGCGACGAGACGCCGATGCTCACCGCTTCACCCGGCCTGGCCGATTTCGTTCGGTTCGATCCCGTACGTGCCCAACTCGATTTCGCGGCCCTTCGACGCCTGCCAGACTACGAGGAGGTCGTCTTCTCGACCTTCCCGGCAGAGGATGCTGCCCGAGAACTGGCCTGCGTACAGCTCTTACACAGGCGGGGCTACAAGGCGACGATCGTTCTCGACGCCAATCCCAACCTGCCGCCATCCGTACTTGTCGAGATTGGCGGCGAAGTCATTACCTACGAACCGGATTTCCTGAGAGACAGCCGTCTCCCTAACGTCTGGCTTGCTCAGATCGCTATGGAACTGGAGAAGGAGTTCGACGCGATCACCCCGGGGAGCGAGTCGAAGATGGACGAAACACCGTCATATACGTCGCCGACTGGGTCCTCGCGGAAGAGCAATAGGCGTCATCGGCGACGCAAGGAGTCATCTTCCCGGCAACCGGCCGGTGTGATCCATGACGAGTTGGACTTGTCGGGGGAAGCCGAGACGGTTCCGCGAAGGTCGTAAGTTCCCTGGGAGCAGTCGGTTATGGAACGACGTGTCGATGCTCATTGTGCGAGAAAGGACATTCGCAGGAGTTATCAGGCGTATCCGACTTGTCGGCGTATTAGATACCAGTGGGCGGGACAATGAGCCTGCCATACAGCAATCACTTCAGAACAAGGAGTAGAACCATGTCGTCTGAATTTAGCGCGAAGCCGGAAATCCAATTGAATCCGACCGTCAGTCAGTTTCCGGGTGGCGCCGTTTTTCAAGGCATCGGAAGCAGCAGCAAGGGAGTCGAATCTCACTTCACGGCCGTAGGCGGTGAAGGATTTCACCTGACCGAGCGTTTCGCCGGACACGAAATCCGCCACGACTGCAACGACTTCTTCAACGGGTAATGCACCCGGTTCGTGTGACTCCAATTGTCAGCAGCGCACCAACCCGTTTGCCGACGCCCTGCCCAGCGTTACACCAATCTTCCGGTGTAACGCTGGGCTTCTTGCTTTTCTTGCAGGAAGCACGATTCGGAGGCGTCCCTTCTCTTTCAGCCCTTTGCAGCCGTTCAACTCTCTTCTTGCGAATAATAGGTAGAAACGGCCCCAAGCAAAGGCTACCGCCTCTTGGGCCACTTGATTACTTCATTCCACAAGGAGACGACATGTCGAACTCATTTCGCAAGATCAGCCCCGAACGTGCCAAGCAAATACGCTCAGCCCTGAACGAGTCCCGTCGGTCGGGCAAGTGCCTCGGCATCGACAAGAATTCGGGCGAATGCGTGGGCGCATATTCGGAGTCGGACGTTTCGGGAGAGAAGATCAATGCGTTGGGTAAGTTCTCCACGCATTATGCCTGATAGACGTCACCCAGTCCGCAAGGAGTAAGCCATGACACTCGCTAACGACAAACGCCGTCTGGTGCTCGAAAACGCCGCCATGCGAGAGCGATGGGGGGACGGCCCGCAACTGTGCCAAGATGCTGCCGGCACGAAACTCTGGTGGGAACATACCATCAGCGTCGAAGGAAATCGGCTGCCGATCAAGATTGAGTATCCCAGCAGTTACCCGTCCTCTCCACCGGACATTGTGATTGCAACAGCACTGCCAAGAAACCCGGGGCAGCACATGCTCGGCGGCAACCGGATGTGCTGGATCTATCCGAACGAGACACGACGAAACAAGAATAAATGGAACCCTTCACGAGACACAGCGGCAATGTGCGTCTCCGTGGCGACCCAATGGTTCCTGGCCTATCTCGTGTGGGACGCGACCGGCGACTGGCCCGTCCCCGACGCCGTCAACTAACAGGAGAACTCTCAATGCGACAGCATAATCAAGAAGAGCTGTTCAAAAGAACATGCGACATTATTCGCCCAGGACTACTTCAACGGGAGACGCCCCTCATCGTCGGGGCAGGAAGCGGCGGGGCTCGCGTAGCGGAGGAATTGGTTCGGAGCGGCATTAGCCATATCATCCTCGCCGATCTTCCCGACGAACGATTGTTAGAGCACAACATTATCCGCCACCCGCTCGGCTACCGCGATTTGGGACGGCTCAAGACAGAAGCTGTGCGAGATCGCCTGCTCGACATCAATCCGGCCTGTCAGGTCGAAATCCACGGGCTTGACTTCGCGGAAGACCGTGAATTGGCAGAGCACTTGTTGCGCAAGGCAACCCAATGCCACAGTTGCGTCGATAACGATAAGGCGCGATACGCTATCAACGAGATGATAGTCGAGAATCATGTGCCAGCCTTCTTCGCCGGCGTTTTCGACGGTGGCGTCGGCGGCGAGGTTATCCGAGTCATGCCGGGCGGTCCCTGTTATGCGTGCGTCGCGTCAATGCTCAACCGTTCGCCCCGTTTCGAGCAGGATCGGGATGAGAGTTTCGACTACAGCGATCCAGACCAGGATCAATACCGCTCGACGGCCGCGCTGAACATCGATATATCCCAGATTGCCTTGGTCCACGCTCGGGTGGCGCTGAATACGCTCATGGAAAAGTACGAACTCGAAGGCGGCTCGCCGATGGAGGGCAACTATGTTCTCTTCGGCAATCGGCAGAGTGCCCCACTCTTTCCATCAATGCTTCATTGCGAAACGTGGCAAGTTCAGAAAGCCGACGATTGCATGGTCTGCAGCGGGCTGAACGAAGCCGATTGTGCGTCCCAGGCCGACGAGATTATGGCCAGCGCAACAGTGCGATAGGCCCTGTTGCCGAATAGTGCGGCAGGGCATTCGATATCACTCCTTGGGAAGGCCCGGCGCGGACTCGCCGGGCCTTTCGTTTCTCGGCTGAATACTGCTTGCAACTCCATTGTAAGGTCGTTTCAGGCATTCATGTCCTATCGGACGTATCAGTTATTGGAAGAACACTTACGTGACGCCTTGTGAGGTTTGCAATGACACGCCACATCCACACATTAGTTCAACTGTTTCTGCTGGCTGCCATTTTGGGATCATCGTGCCTCCCCGAGTTTGCCTGGGGGAGTGACGCAACAAACGATCCATCCGCGGCTGCACACCTCAACAATCAGGGGGCAGAGAGTGAGGACTCTGGCGACTTCGCCGAAGCTGCCGGCGCGTACCATAGGGCACTCACCCTCGACCCTGACAACGAAGACATCCGCAATAACCTACGCCGTGTCCACGTCAGAAAGAGCCTTATTCCGCTTGCTGCCTTGTCGCTGATTGTGCTTGTGATCATTGGGTGTTTCCTCCTTATTCGCTGGATCATCAGGATCATCACCGATGCTATCGATCGTGCAAGAAGGCGATTCCGCTACCGCAAGGTGCGTCTCGGCGGAATCGTCAAGCACGCCCGTACCACTGGCGGCGACACGCAGCCGGATGGCTACGTCTATTTCGATACGACATCGCTTACCGTCACGGCAACCATCTCGATGCCCTCGCGGAAAGGCCTCTACCCGCTCGCACTCGCCTTGGAAATCGTGAAACCCGACGGAACCGTTCACTGCACAGTGGAAAACAGCGTGGCCGCCTATCCCGGCCGGTCCCACGCTGTCGGTTTTGAGGTCCCCGACGTGGACGTGGTCTTGCAATCGCCGGGTCGATGGCGCGCGAACCTCTTCCTGTCCGACGTCAAGCTGCTCGGCGAAACGGCCTTCACCGTTGTTGGCCGGTCGCAACTGATCGACGATCTGGCGGTCCGCGACGTCTCCCTCATCGCCACCCAAGGTGAGGAGGTTCGCGAGACGAGCCTTGTGTTGACCGACGTGGAATCGGTCGTGCCACACGCTGTCGTTGTGCCCAAGACATATCATCCGAGCAAATTCGATGGGCTGGAGCTAATCGTCACATTGGTGCATCACGACACGGCCTTCATCCTGGAAGAAACAGCGATACCCTTCGACCCTTCGTCCGGACGAATGGAACTGCTCGAACACTCCGTCACCGTTGCTAACGGGCCGATTGAGGAGCGGACCGGCCGCTGGGATTTCCGGCTTTCTGTTGAAGGGCGCAAACTTCCGAGGCAGATCAGCTTTCTGCTCGTGACCTCCCTGGACCTCCAGAAGAGCATTTTCGTGGAGCGCATCGACATCGTTGGCAGAACCGCAAGCGGACAATGCGTGTCTGTTGGGGATTCCGGCTACATACCCAATATTCAATCGCTGACACCGGTCGTCACCGTTCGCACACAGTACCCGACACCCGACATCGAACATCCCGTCTTGATCGGCGTTTGTGTCGATGGCAAGCCGGTTGAGGAGGTGGACACGCGGATCGTGCTGGGTGGGCCGATTAGCGAGTTCATTCCCGGTGAATACAACTTGCCCGGCGAACGTCCCCAAGGCCCGACCGTCTATTCCTTCGTGATCTTCATGCATGGCCAGTGCCTCGCTACACGCGACGTGCGCCTGATTCAGAATATGCCCTCCTGTGCGAATGCGCAAGGGCAACTCGACAACGAGTGGGCAGACACGGGATACGATTTTGATCGTGAAGCGGAAGCCATCCTTCAGCATGCCCATGTTGCATGATAACAATCAAGGCGGATTGCGAAATGGTTGCCAGGACAACAAACCGAAAACAGCACAAACGATCGCCCTATCCTCTCCGCAAATGGTCGCGTCGAGGCCGGGCAGTTGCGGATTTCGCGTGTGGCGCGGCCGTCTCCATCGGAGAGCATGTCCTGTCTGCGATCGCCCTCGTCGTTCATTCGACCCTCAACGGCGTCAGGGGTTGGCGATCCCGCCGTCCCCAGGAATCGCATTCTGCTCAGCAAATCGCGACCTCGACAGGCAATAGCATCACAAATACCGTCGATGTATTCCAGCCGCTTCGGCTTGAACGACCCAATGTTCGATTTGACGACATAGTTGGTTTGGAGGATGCCAAACGGGAGATCGAACTCCGTATGGTCCTCCCGCTTCGCCATCCCGAAAAAGCCAAACGCTACGGCATTCGTCAGGGTGGTGGGCTACTGCTCTACGGCCCCCCAGGTACGGGAAAGACCATGCTTGCTAAGGCCGTCGCTTCAGAGCTCGACGCGGCCTTCTATCACATTCGTCCGTCTGACATTATGTCCGGTCAAGTTGGCGAGGCCGAGAAGAACATCGCCCGGCTGTTTGAAACACTCCACCGGCAGCCCCGAGCGGTTCTGTTTCTAGACGAGATTGAATCACTGGTTCCCTCCCGCAAGCGAAACGGCTCCACAATCATGCAAAGGGTTATCAGCCAAATCCTCGGAGAGGTGGACGGTTTGGAGAAGAAGCCCGATGCCCATGTCCTTTTTCTCATCGGCGCCACTAACGAACCAGGCATGATTGATTCGGCCATGTTACGCCCAGGCCGGCTCGACACCAAGATCCACGTCGGTCCGCCAAACGCCGCCGCCCGTCGCCGGCTGTTTCAAACCCTCTTGGCCGATAGGCCTGTAGCCGATGACGTAAACGCCGACCAACTCGCAGCCCGCACCGATGGCCTGACCGGAGCGGAGATCAAAGAACTCATCGGCAAGGCGGCCGATGACGCCTTCATCGAATCGGTAAGTACGGGAATTCCGTGTCCTCTGACATGCGAAGGCTTTCATCGATGCCTGCAGACAATCAAGTGATCGAACAGAAACGATAAGGGAAACCAGTCATGCCAATCCTTCGCATTCTGTACCAATTAGCGAGAGAGTCCTTCGACTGTCTCGGCGTGTCCGAGCGGTCGAAAACGGTGCTGTTCATTTGCTTCTCAACCATTCTTGTAACCATCTTCTGGAGATTGATCGCTCTGCTTCTCGTCCTGTTAACAATCCCCTATGTCCTCGAAATAGCCTGCCGAGGTGGCCTGTGTGTAAAGCGAGCGGTGTGTCCCCGACGACAATCCCCCGCGGCGACTCCCTTGACTCCCGCCAAACCGCAAGTCGGCGTGTGCCACTTGCCGGCGGTCCGCTGCGCCAACGCCGAAGGCCAGCTCGCTCAATCTGGCTCTCTCGCCGGGCTTGATGTGAATGTCCTGAGCAATCAGATCCTCGCCACTGCCACTGTTCGCGGGCCAGTTGCAGTTGTCGATCCAATGACAGACCCCTTATGGATCGGCATGTCCGAAGCGTTCGGCATCAATTTCCACGCACTCCCCGTCGTTGCCGGAACAGTAGTTCGAGCATTCCGGCGGGTGGAACAACTGACACAGAAAAGGATGTTCTCATGAAACTTTCAACTATCGTCATCATCGGCGTCCTGGCCGTTCCAGCCCTCTGCTACGCTGGCGACTCGCGCGAACTCGTCAGGCTGACGCTTGCCAGCCTCCTCCTATTGGCGTTCCTTCCGCCCTGGCTGCACCGACACGTCCGGAAGACTGGGACCTACCATCACGAAATCTCCCACGGTCTGATGAGTCTCCTTACTGGTGGTTGTTTCCACCGATTCCACGTGCATCCCAACGGAAGCGGCGTCGCTCACATATCCGGCGGCAAGCCAAAACTCGTTATCTCGGCCGGATACGTCGGCACGATTCTGTTCGGCGTTGTTTATGTTACCAGATCCGCCCAGAGTGACGGGCTAGTCACAACGCTCTATGTTTTGGTCTTGCTCTACGCCCTCTCGATCATCAAAGCGGGCGACCTACACACGGCCTCGATCGGTGCGGTCATGGCGGCCACGCTTGGCCTCGCCACTCAACTTGCCCCAGGCTCCCTAGCTGTTCGATTCCTGTTGAACCTAAACGGCGTCTTGCTTATTTGCGATGGCCTCTTCGCTCTTTGGACGCTTCACTTGGTGTCTGCAACCGCCACAAACACGGGCTCCGACGCGGAGACCATGGGCCAACTGACCGGAAAACACCCCGCGGTGTGGTCAGCGGTGTTCTCGATGATTGCAGTGGCCATACTATTCGTCGCGATGGTCGGCTTCGTAACAACACAATGAGAACCCAGGAGGCTTCCCACAACTATTTCCGGCAACAGGAAACGCATTCTCCACCGTTTTCAAGTAGCCCAAGAGACAGAGGTAGATATGAAACGGCCATCAGTACCACACCATCGATGTCGATTGGAGATCGGTGCCGCGTTCAATCAGCGCAACGCGAGCCTAACTCTTCTTTCGCTCGATACGACGTACGATGGGAGAGTTCAACCTTTTGATGTGCGGGCACGATTTAGCATAAGACCACTAGGCCAACGAACTTGGCAAGACGCGTTTCCCAAGCTGGGTTTTGACGAAATCCTTCGGCAAATCGTTCGGGCTGACCGAAGGCAAGAAGCCTTGGACCCTTGGTCTGCCAAGACCCTCTTCTATGCTGAGGAAGTGCCCACCGAACACGAGGAGCGTTTGCTTCGCACGGCAACCGCATACGAGCAGTTCATCGAACACTACGGGCGCGACCGTTTTTGCAGAATAGCCGCCTTCAAACGCGAATCGGCTCGCCATTTCGTCTTCGCATTTGTTCTTGACGCCGTGCCAGGGCTGGAGCGTTTGCTCTGTTCCAATCCGGTGCTGGCCTTCATGACAGTTATGGCGGCCCTACGTCAAGCAACCGAAGCCGACGCAATCGATTTCGTAGCTGGCTTGCTCTCGCTCTCTGAGCGGGCGATCGCCGAGGAACTGGGCGTTGCCCATCCGAACGTTTTGAGAAGGGTTCATCCGAGCGCGGTCACCGAGAACCGGCTGATGCGTTTCTCTCGTGTCTATCATGAAGAGTCGCGACTGAGAACGGTCAGCCATCATCTGCGGGATTTGCGAGCACCCATTCTCACACTCTTGGGGCATCCAGTCCACAAGCACTTGGGCAATCGCTTCCTGATGGAGCTACGAGCAGAACCGGACGATGGCTTGGCAATCGCACGGGGCACTATTTCGTTATTCACGCTTCTTCGACAATTCAAGAATCCATCATTACCGGTCATCGAGCGTGCCACTCAAGCGCACCGGCTCATCAAGGCTTACTACAACTGTGTACCGCACAACGACCTTGAGACATTTTTCGCCGCTAAGTATCCCCATCCGCCCTTGGGAAATACATCTCACATTCGGGGGCTCGATTCGCCACGCGATCTATTGCGAGATTCCTGGGATCAAGGAGGACTCTGTGCGGGACAGGTCTTCGGCAACGATGTGAAGGCGGGCAGGACATACTTCTACCAAGTCCTGCCATCGCCCGGGATCTCACAACGCGCTACTATGCAGCTTGTGCCTGGAGATGAGGGTGAGCCGTGGCGGATTGAGACGATCGTCCTCCGGGAGAATCGGCAACCACCTTTGGAACTAGTCGAAGCACTCGCAGCTTGGGTGGCGAGGCAACAGGGTATTTCTGATATCCAATCCGTGGCGCCCGCGTATGTTCTCAGAACCCAAAAGCGTCTGTTTTAGCGGCGCGAGAAGTCAGATAAGACCCGGGGCGTTGAATAGCGTGCCTGAGGTCGCCCATTTGTGTGAAAACCCATTACTTACCCGTCTTTTCAAGGAGGCGACACTATGACACTTCGAAGAACTTCTTGCCTGGAGGTGAGCCTCCGCGTAACGACCGAAGCACCCGAGGAACTGCTGCCAGACTACTTCCAAGTGGTCACAAAGCCTTTTGGATTCCCTCGGCAAGGCCAAGTTGCCCAGGACCCGATCTAACGGAACGGGACTCAAGACAATCCGGGGGTTGATAAACGCAAGTGCAGACACTACATTCGTATGGACACGTGGATCTGATTGCGCCAATCTGTAGCGAAGAATCCGGTTCCCCGTTCTCAGATACTCCACGAACCAGGTCAGTTTGGATTCGGTGGCACGGTCCAGAACCCTGCTCAGAGAGCAGAAAACTCTCGCCATGCGGATATGATCGTAAGTCGGTAAATTGGGAGGTAACAAGTGTTTGAACTCAGCTATAGGCAGGCCAGACTCCGTTCTGCTGGTGTCCCGTTGACCCGCCCGGGGGCGGCCAAACCAGCAAGTGCCAGAATCGAGCCGGAAACTGGTGATGGGTCCCTGCAGTTGGGATCTGCTGGGTGCTCAACATGCAGCGGTAACCGTTAGGTGGATGCGTGTTATGAATAGCAAAATGGAATTGGGGATACGCATTCTTGTGCTGCCCTTGTGGTACGGTTGCAACGCAAGATGCCGTATGTGCAACGTGTGGACACGTCCCTCAGATCCGGGGTGGCAACCAGCGGCACTGCGTTCCGTACTGCGCGAGTCACTCTTTCCTAGATCTGTTCAAACAGTGAATGTTACGGGTGGAGAACCGACCTTGCATCCCCTGTTCAACGAGCTCATCCGAACTATTCTCGATGAATTGCCAGCGCTTCAGACTCTCTCTCTGCAGACAAATGCGGTTGACGGTACTAGATGCATCAGCGCTCTCAAAGTGCTTCAAAACGAGATCCGCAGGCAGGAGGAGTTCGGCCGACGAATTCACCTCGACGTCAATATCTCGCTTGATGGACCGGAGCGCGTACACGACCGCATACGTGGAGTAACCGGAGCTTGGCGCGAAGCTGCCCGTGTGACCAATTACGCGAGGGACACTGTTGCGAAGTTGCCCGATGCGAGCGTACTGCTCATGTGTACTATGGTGTCAGCCAATATTGGCGTCTTAAATGAGATTGCCGCCATTGCAAAGGACCGCAAAACAGACATCATCTTCACAATTCCGCAAGTCACGGATATCTACATGCAGAACTCAGCATCTCCTTCTCGCTTTGAAATGACCGAGGAGCAGAAGATGCAAGCCGCAGACTTTTTGAGGTCTCTTGCCTCTAGGGCTCGTGGTGGCGAAGCTATGTCTCACCGTTACTGTATGATGCTTTTGAATCTGCTTCGCGGCGGTGAGCGAACGCTGCCATGTCCACTAAGAGATCAAGGGCTGTTCCTTGAACCAAACGGCGATCTGTATCCTTGTTGGCGAACTGCCGCACTCCATCTCGGGAATATCAACAGGGATGATGCGTCTAGCATCACTCGGCGGCGCGCCAGCCAGGGCTATCAAGATTTGCTGACAAGCTCATGCCTGGCATGCTCTAACAACTGCTACATCGAGTGGGGACGACGTCAGTTTGCCCGCAACCTCACACATGAAGCACAAAACAAGGTCATATCGTGACAGCTACACGCATTTCCGCACCTCGACGAATCTTGTTTCTGGTTACCTACCAGTGCAACCAGCGATGTACGTTATGTCCGTACTGGGCAGATGAGTGTTCCGATCACGGGCTCCCAAGTGACATGGCTGATCGAGAACTTCGCACGGAGGAGGCCCTAAGCCTAGTAGATGAGATGGCTGCCATGGGAGTGGCCGAGTTGTGGGTGAGCGGCGGTGAGCCATTCACCAGACGCGACCTGCCAGTGATACTTCGCCATGCCAACAGCAAGGGGATATCGATCAGCGTCAACACCAACTTGACGGCTATTCCTGTCGAAGCTTTGCTCACTCAATCACTCGGAGCCGTCGATGAACTGGATATATCTTTCAACGGCATGGAAACGGTGCGTGCTGCGAACATTGCCAACGAACAGCGCGAAGCCACCGTTCTTGAGCGGATCAGGTATTTGGTATCGCGCCGGGACGAGAAGAAGCACAAGGCAAGAATCCTGGTGAAGTGTACCATCTGCCGAGACAATCAGGACGACCTGCTTTCGCTCTACGAACGCGTGGAATCACTGGGCGTTGATGGCATGGCATTTCAACATCTATCGTTTCTCACGGAGTCGCTCTACCAGCAGCACTTAGCTTGTTTGTCGGCCGCGGGGTTAGAGGACTGCGGGTCTTGGGCGAGCTTCAGCCGAGGGCTTCACGAGATGATGCCGACTCGCCTGCCGGAAGTCCATCGCCAACTGGAGACAATTCGAAGCAGGTCGCATCGGGCTGGCATCTGGTTTTGTGTTCACCCGCAGCTCGCAGCGGCTGACCTACATCGATACTACTCCGAGGAGGACTTCTGTGCATTCACGGGTTGTACTTGGCCGACTCACGGACTCACTATCGATCCGTTCGGAAATGTCAGTGTGTGCGGCTGGCCTCATTTGGGAAATGTCCGTGACAAACGGCTTTGCGACATGTGGCGTTCAAAAGTGCTTCAGGATTTTCAACAAGGCCTGCGGCGCGAGAGACTGTATCCAGCATGCTTGAGGTGTTGCCTTGACTACGAAAGCAAGCGTTATTGACGAATTCGTCGCATCCTTTTTTGACAGGGAAGCATTCGATGATTTCCGTATTGCCAAGCACTTCTTGGAGCCATTGCCTGTATCACATGCGTGGTTCACGGATCAAATGGCTTCTCAACTTTCCCGACTCCGTGACGGCGAGGCATCTGTTCTGTCCGTGTTGGATAAGCTGCGATCCGTGGCCTGTCCAGACCCCATCGACTATCTGTCGACGTGTCCGACGGGTTGCACACCTGCTCATGCATGTTTCACTCTTTCCTGTATGGCTCAGTACAGCGAGGATTTGACGAGAGAGATTGCGACTGCGGTCACTACAATCGGTCGCCTGGACTACGAGAAGGTCTCTCGTGGAAGTTTCCGCAATCATGTTCCTCAATACCTAAACGCCAAGGTCTACTTTGATGCACATAGCCAAGGCAAATACGGGTGCGTCTGGGACTATCTGTCGGAGTTGCAAAGCGATGAGCAGGAAAAGCTCTGCTTTCTTGAACACGTGTTGCCTTCAACGAGCTATTTCTTCCGCCCTGATCTACTAGAAGATTTGGCTTTCCTCGAGAGAACGATCCACAAACGCAGATGGCGCATACTCGTGATCGGATCATCGACTGGTGCAGAAGCTTACACGGTCCTACTATATCTGGGACAATTGGGCGTAAGCTGCGAGTTGGTGGCAGTCGATCGAAATCCCGCCGCAGTCGCTTTTGCGGAAACTGCCCAATATCCGGCATCGTTGCTGGACGACATTCCCGCCGAGTACGGACACGGGGCGCCTGGTCAGTCGCTACGGACGCAGTTTGCCGGAGCTGCGCAATTCGTGTGCGCCGATGTGCTAGAATCTCTGCCTCCGCAACTGCTGCATTCGCCCTATGACGTAGTGCTGTGTCGCAATGTGCTAAAGTACCTAACTAGGAATGACGTGAGACGGGCTGTCTCTCGAATAAGAGAGATCCTGACGCCCGACTCGTATTTCCTCATCGGATCCGACAACGATCTCATTCCCGATATTTCGATTGATGAGCTTCCCGGATTGAATCGCATCACCGAACGAATCACGCAAATACGCGGAGGCTGATCTTGTGACACTCCCGAGTCCGAAGCATAGGCCCGTCAACGACCGAACGGCGACTGGAAGTGTGTCCTCCTCTCACGGGAGGTCGGGAAGGAGTCTGGTTCTTGAAGCAGTAACGCGGCAGGCTCCTTGGGAGTCAACCTTATCGCCAGAGAAAATCACTACGACCATCTCTCGCCTGTTCGAAAGGAATGTGGTCTCAGTGTCGCCGTGGGGGCCGCACTTCGTTCTGTCCCTCCATCGCCACGAGGCCCTTTTTCTCAAACGCATAAGGTATGCTGATTCTGCCCGTCACGAGTGTGAGATCATGCAGTTCCTGCAAGATCAGGGATTCAAGCATGCCGTCTTCCCACTTAAGAGCATCGAGCACCGCTATGTGTTCCATATAGACGCAGAGAAGTACTTCCTTTTTCCGTATGTAGTCGCTCGCCCGAGACGATGTTGGCAACGAGTGGAAATGCAGGCGGCAGGCCAAGTAGTTGGTCAGTTGCACGAGTGCCTGAGAGACATGCCTCTCTATCGCGAGGGCGTGGAGACACGGATGTTTCAGGGCACGTTTCTCCGTGATCTCTATCACGACGCCTATGCGGCTATTGGCGAGTGGAGCACGATGAACGCCCAAAGGAAGAAGACCCTTGAAGGGGCACTCGATGTATTTGCTTCTGCGGGCATGAATCTGCCAGCAATCCTTGACAGCCTCTCATGGGACAGCCTTCACAAGCAGTATATTCACGGGGATCTTCATCAAGACAATTGCCTCTTTACCGAAGAAGGCGAGATTCTGATCATAGACTTCGAGTATTCGCTGTACGCTCCTCCTGCCATGGATCTGGCTTATATGCTCTGGGGTATATTGGATAGTAACTTCCACGGAGACTGGTCTGGTGCCATGGACGTGCAACGGTTGTCGCAAGAATATTCCCAGCTGGGAAGCTTTCCTGACAGATGCATGCTTGAGCGTATGCTGGCGGTCAAGTACCTGACGATGATGCCCACGTTCATTGCCTTGATGCTGTCCGATTTCACACGCGAAAGACTAGCGGGCCTTAATAGTGCGATAACCGTTTACAGGAAGATACAAGAGAAATGGCCAATACTCCGCACTTAGCACTTGCCGACGTAACTACGTCTGGTGATGGGACGAATACGACGAAATACCGTTTTGCCGCGGATGAAGGTAACAGCGTAGAGTCCGTATTGCTGCCCAGCCTTGAGGCGGCAAGTGTTTCAACGCAGGTAGGGTGTCGTATGGGATGTCGCTTCTGTGGCGTGGGTGAGTCCCCTCGCGTGCTCCGCAATCTTCATGCTCACGAAATTGTGGCTCAGGTGCTAGCCATGCAGACATCGGCAAATACTGGAATCGAGTCGTCGCCCCCCTCAATAAGAAATCTTTTCTATTTTGGAATGGGCGAACCCCTTGCCAATTTCGACAATGTGCTGGGATCCATGGAGCAGTTTCATCGTATGGGGATAGAGCGGTTCGCCGTTGCATCATGTGGGCTGGTTCCTATGTTTCCACAATTGGCGAAGATCCCGCTGGCGATCCGCTTGTTTGTTAGCTTGCATGCGCCGAACAATCGACTGCGGAGCGAGTTAATGCCCATTAACCGACAATACCCAATCGAGGCTTTGTTGGAAGGGATTCTGGAGTACAGGCGGTCGTCCTTCCTGGGGCAACCCGTCTACGTCAACTACGTAATGTTGCGTGGGATAAACGATAGTCCAGACGCTATGATGGAGCTCGGGCGCCTGTTGGAAGACTACCGTACGGATGTGATTGTGCTCTTGAAGTTGTTTAATAGGATCGACACTCTCCCGCTGAGAGGCACATCAAGAAGGCAGATCCGAAGATGCGTTCGAGTTCTTGAGAGCTGTGGAGTTTGCTGCCACTATACGGAGAGTTACGGACGAGACATCAATGCTGGTGGCGGACAGTTAACACCCGGCTCGCCGTTCACGGCGGGAGAGGAGGGGAAGCGTGGTCAGTGAGGTGTGCGGCGACCGAGTCGTCGAGGAACTCGCAGGCCGAACGGCCCTGTTGGACGCAGGTCGCCAGTACGGTCTCGATCTGCTCGTATCGGCGGCGGAGAAGGGCTTCCGTCCATCTCAGGCTGGCGGGATCTTCCCGGCAAGAAGCCCCGGTAGATCGCTGCACATCTCAAGCAGCGTTTACAGCCCTCGCGCGGCAGCCTTGGTCTAGTGCGGATTTCCGTGGTCATAGCAGGCATGTAAGTGACAATTACTCGGGCAACGCGCGCATGCCGGTCGTAGCAACTCCTTTCGTTGGTTGCGGGTCGCTGCATCTCCCCATAGCACGGAAAAGGGCGTGCGAGTCAAATTGCCACACCATCCCTTTTGTGCAACGCCACATACATATACATCGCCGTCGGGAAGGATCAAATATCCGTCTCCGTCGCGGAACGGGCAGGGCAGCCGGCGTGTTTCTTCGGCCAGCATTCCGCGAAGATGGTCGGCATAATCCCGACTCAATTGCCCCACTCGATCATACATAGCAGGGAGATGCAGCCGTGCAAAGAAACGTCGCAGCTTATCACGCTGCTTCGGGCGTAACGCAACTTCAGAATATGCCCCGTGGCTGTTCGTATATGTGTCCGTGTCCATCACCAGCGAGAAGTTCAGGGGCACCTCTATCTCCTGCGCATACCGCAGCAAAGGATACAGGCTTTCAGCGTTCATCGAGCTGACAACGGTGTTGAGGCGAACAGCTAATCTGGGTTCGGTGCGGCGCAGCTGCGTTAGTGCGTTCAAGGTCGCGGTCGCGTTGAAAAAAGCATCGGGCCGGCCGCGCACCCTGTTGTGTACGTCATCCACCCCGTCAAGAGATACATTTACGACGATCTCCGGGCCGTTGTCCTCGCTCATGTCAAGCAGGCCTCGAACGGTCGCCTGCACCTGCGCACTTGAGAGCCCATTTGTTGTCAGTGAGATCTCTTTGAGTCGCAGACACTTGTCGATCAGAATCTCAACAAGTTCGCCCAAAGCCGGATGAAGCAGAGGCTCACCACCGGTGAGTCCAAGGTATTCAAGATTGCCTGCCAGCACACCGTCGGCAAGAGCGAGGCGCAGTAGGTCGCAACTCATATCGGCTTGCGGCGTCTGCCAGATGGAGCACATGCGACAGCGCGCATCACATCGCATGGTAACCGCCAGAAGGAGCACGCGTGGCCCGGCCAACGTTTGATCGACTGTCAACATGTTCGCCGTTTCTCCCGGAGCACATCCAGCCAAACATCGTCCGCCAGCCCATAGTAACTATTGGAAGGGCAGGTTGGGCAATAGCGAGCCCGAAGCGAGGCTCTCACCTGCTCCGCCCTGCGGCCAAGGAGCAGCTCACGCAGATTTCCATCCGCGTCGCACCCGTACTGCAAGTCTGCGGCAGTCCCGCATGCATACAACCCACCGTCTGCATCAAGAAAGATGCCACGCGATTGAAAGATACAGGTTGACGAACGCGGCTTACCGCGAAGCATCGCACATAGCATTCTCAAGTAATGCCGCCCTGTGAGCGCGACACGGCTGTCCGCGGCCAGATCCTTCAGCATTTCGAGCAAGGCAAGCCGATCGGAATCCTTCGCAATGAATTCGTGTTGTGACTCGGTGTTCCCAAGATAGAGGGCGTTTGCAGCAGCAAGTGTTATCGTGAGTCCTATGTCGTGCTCTTCGGCAAAAGCAGCAACTCGCGGCACTTCGGCGACGTTCAGTCGTGATACGGTACAGTTAATGCCGACTCGAATATTGGTGTGATGGACCGCAAGGCTGCGGCAAAAGTCCAAGGTCGCGCAGGTGCGGTCAAACGCGCCGGCTATACCCCGTACCCGGTCATGGGATCCACCAATTCCGTCTAGTGATACGGCCAAATGCAGCGCGACATGTTTAGGGAGCGCGTCGCGAAAGGCTGGTAGCACTTTGGCGCAACGCGCTGGATCGAGACCGCTGATGCTAATTGCCACCTCGCTCAACGCTGGGCAGTACTGTGCTAGCACGTCTGCATACCGTGGCAATTCCGGATGCAGAAGCGGCTCACCACCTGTGAGATTGAGATAGCGAAGCTCCGGCCCCACGAATGGATCAGATACAACTGCGGCAAACGACTGGACATCCATAGTCGCCCGGTTCCGACGGCGCCAGATGCCACACATCGCGCAACGGCCCTGGCACCGGTCTTCGACCACGCACACCATGGCCAACGGACTCTGTGTTAGCTCTGGCACGAGACCTCCATCCATGTCGGAAAAGGCCGCAGTTGCTCCGGCAGCGTCAACGAGTAGCAAATCGTCCGGTCAGCCTTAGTCTCGGCATTGCACCCGTATTGACCGAGATGAAAGGCAACAAGGCGGTTCTCCCCTGTCGGTCGATAGTTGATTTCCAGCCGAGCGGCACCACACTCATGCACATACTTCCCAATGAAGCTCAGGAAGACGCCGGGGAAGGCTCTGCCCGCCACGCGGCACGAAATCCACAGTTCCTCGACAAAGGCCGTGTCCGCATCAATCTGCACAAGAGCACACCCTACCGTGCCATACTCACCGTATTGGTCGCGCAGTGAACTTAGCAGAAGGCAACCACCGTGGTCCTTTTCAAGGACCGCCTGTAACTCTTGCCGCGACACGCGCCGGCCCGTAGCATTCATCCGATTCGTCCGCTGCGCAAGCTCCCACACACGCCCCAGATCATTCAACCCAGCCCGTCGTCCACGGAACACAAGCCCGCATTTTCTGAGAAATGCCTCGGTGTTCTCGCCGCACTCAAGCCCCTCCTGCCGTTGCACTTCGGCCTGAAGAAGTTTCCGGCGATTGCGGCTTTCAAAGGTTGTCGCTGCCGCGTCAAAACACGGGTCTCCGAGCAACTGCTCTATGGACTCGGGACCACGCACCATGATTCCAGGGCAGGCAGCAGCGATCTGCTCGCGTTCAAAGGCATCGTCATCAATGAAGCACATATGGCGAAACGAAATCGAAAGACGCCGCGAGATGCGTGCAAGTGATTCCGGCTTGTCAGCAAAACAGATCTCGGGCGCAACAAACAAGTCCGCAAGCCCAAAGTTACGGAGGCAGGTCCAGGCACGGTCGAACTCGTTTCTACTTGCGACACTGTGGACAATTCCCCGCTTGTCGAGCCCTGCAAGCACGCTGCTGATACCCGGACGCAGACGCAGGCGGTCACCGATCATAAGATGCCCGAACCAGATAGTCTCGTCCAGATCCCAAACGACACACTTGACGGTTTGTGCTTCTGATTGCAAGGATGTACCCGGAGTCCCCTGTTTCACATCATTCCTCCGCTTCTTCTGTCATTGCATCAACTCTTCCTTTCGTGTTCATGCAACGATCAATGTAGCCGGCCAAGTGACGCACTGATGCGAAGAGCTCTTCGGTCAAATCCTCATCAGGAATCTCGATGCCGAACGCGGCTTCCAAGGCACACAGTGCATCAAGTACCTGAATCGAGTCAACGATAATCCCCCGGGGTCCGAAAATCGCATCATCATCCGCAATGCAAGCCGGATCATGCTGGCGTCCGGGCGCATATACGGCGATAATCTCTTTGGTTCTCTCAATCGTAACTTCCACTGTTCTCCTCCGTGCAGAGATCCTGCGTATCCGACGTGTCTTCCCTAGTTTCTTCCGCCAAACGTCTCCAGTAGCTCTCGCTGAGTTCCGGCATGACAATCCCTGCCCTAGCAAGCCAGGCACGACTTGCAGAGGAATCAATGGCACACAGTTTACTCCCAGCAGGCGGCGGAGGATAGCACAAACTGACGATGCGTCTCACCTCTGACGGCAGGGACTTGTGGTAGCACCGCCATTCCGTGGAATGCTGGGCGTAGAAATCCGGGGGATCCCGCCCTGCCACCTTGGCGGCAGCCGAAAACACGTGATTGACAGGTGGTCCTGGTTCGGCCGGAATATGCACAACTGCCGGTGGCTGCTCTGCTGTCAGCAATGATCCAATCACTTGCGACGCCCAATCGACAGGAACAGGATAGAAGGATTCTTCGCTGGTCAATGGAACTGCACGGAGGCGTCCCTGCTGCCATAGGTTCAATGTCCAGTATAGCCAGTCCCGGTTGAAAGCACCTGAAATATGTAACGGCGCAAGCACTGCCCCCAGACGCACGATCGTCACCGGTAGGCTGTGCGGGAACTTCTGAATCATCACTTCCGCAAGGAACTTTGAAAGTGTGTACGCGCTCACACAATGCTGGCCAATATCAAGAGAGGATTCCGAGAAAGGTGTTTCGCTGTCTCCCCGCATCAGCAGCGTGCTGAGATGCACGTAGCGACGCAGTCTGTCAAGGCGACTAGCCGCCGCAAGCATCCTCCAGGCAAACAGCAGATTGGCTTCCATTATCGCGCTTTCCAGTAGCGATTGCACGGCGCCCGCGCAATGCACTACGTACTCCGTGTCCGATGGTAGGACGAGTAACCGCGACGGGTCGACTTCGAGCAGTTCAATTCTGTTGGATGTATCGCAAAACTCTCTGAGCCGGTTGAGCTTGTCGCATGAGCATTCGCTTGTTGTGCCACGTCGTGTCACAACGCACACTCTTTCCACTCCCTGCTCAATTAGGAAGCGAACAACGTGTCTTCCAACCCAGCCGGTTCCACCGCTGACTACACAGCACGTATCGTGAGGAAACGTAGGTCTAGCCCTGCTCCTCATGCTTAGCATCCTCGTTTGTTCAGTATCCGCGTTCCTGTAATACACCCGGTCTTCCGTCGTAATCGGTCGACTGACAGCTCTGGCATCGGTGATCTACAGTCCAGATACTGCGCCGCCTTCGTATCGCATTACTGTTCCAGTAGCTGTCGTGCAACGGAAGCTTGCCCAGCACCGTAAGACGACTGAAATTACAGGAACAGACGTCGCCGGAGGCACTCACATAGACATGATGCCAAGGGCAGAGGCACATTCTTTCGACACCGATAGGATCCACCGGGTTGTACATGCTCAGTTCCACGGCCAGCGCCCGTGCGCGTGCGGCGCATTCCGTGTACACGGCGGCGTACTCGGCTGATTGCAGGTCAACGCGTTCGTCACGTCCAAACTCGCGAATGTGCTCTGGAATCACTAGCCGACCGGCGTAGACTCCCCGAAAGCCCCGCCGCGAAGCCCACGTGATCAGCTCCGGCAGCAGTGTGAGATTTGACCGCAGCATTACAGCCGAGATTCCGAGCCATGGCGGTGTCACGCCTATTCGCTCAGCCGTCTCATGGAGCATCGTCATATGGCGCTCAAGAGTGTACAGATCGCCGCCACAACGGAGCTTCTCAAACAACACGCGATCGGCCGTATCGGCCGAGACAAGCGCCCGCGTGACGTGTCGCACAAACAAGTCGGCCAGATCGGGCGTCAAATGCTGAAGGTTGGTAATCAACGACAGACTAGTTTGATACTTCTCAGCCAAGCAGCATGTTAGATCGAATTCCGGCGCCAGTAACGGTTCTCCCCAGCAAAACGGGAGAAACTCAAGTGCGGCTGGAAGTAGCACGCTGAGAGCGGCTACCCACTGTTCACGATTCATGCTCACAAGTGAATCATATCTTCGGGGACGGCAATATACACAGGAGAGATTGCAGCGTTCATCGCGCGACAACTGCACGGCAAAAGGCCGCGATATGCACTGTTCCTCGAGGCGAGCAGCCTCCATGTGCGCCAGCACGTAGTTGGCACGCTTGTAGGCCGTTAGGCTCACTCCGCTTCGTTGCCGGCTCAAGCGAAAGTCACGGCACAACTCAGCCAGTTGGTCGTAGTTTCCGCTGACCTCCTGGTCGTCATCGGAGAACGGCAGGCCCCAGTTTTCCGATGCTTGGACTGTGGCATGCAGAAGGTAGTCATACCGAAGTGCATGATTTCCATTACACGTCATGCATGGCCTCCTTGTCCGGACTCTCTGCTTCCAAGTGAGACAAGTACCCCCCCCATTTGCGAAGAAAGTAACGGCCGCTTCGCAAATACACCCGCATCCGATCGAAAGTGCGCGAATAGGTAGTGGTGTGTGCGTGGTGCAGCAGCACCGACTCGCGAACCACGACCGAGCGTCTTTTGGACTGTGCTGCAGTGAGACAGAAATCAATATCTTCGTAATCCATCGGATGATAAGCCGGGTCGAAGCCCCCTGTTATCTCCCACACTGCTCTGCTAGTACAGAGGCTGGCTCCCAGGCAGAACATCGTTGGAAACCACTGCGTTGAAAACGCGTTTTCCCTAGGAAACTCAGTCTTGAACCTGACATGCCCTTGACGTGATACCGTTCCGCCAGCGAACTGTACATCCCGCTCCGGCGTCGCGTGCAGAAGCACGCTTCCTGTTACTCCGATTGAATCTTGTCGCGCACGTAGCGGGGCAACCAGGGCGGCCAGCCAGGCCGGGTCAACTATCTCCACATCGTTATCCAGAAAAAGCAAATACGCGCCGTGCGCCGCGTTCGCTCCCTGATTTCTACCACGGCTAATGCCTCGGTTTTCCTCGTTGAAGATGCAGCGCAAGCCAAGCCCTCGGGCCAGATCGGTACGCTGGCACTTCTTGAGTAGATTCCGGACAAGGGAATCTGATCCATTGTCGACCACGATAGTTTCAAACGCCACTTGTTGTGTCATTGCCAAGCTGTTGAGAGCTGCCACCGTGGCATTCCAATGGTTATAGGACAGAACGATAATCGAAACTTCAGGTCGCATGACGTGTAATGATCTCCCGATAGAAGTTCTCAATGCGCGACACTATTTTAGGGGCATCGAAATCCCTCACACGCTTCCGCGCTGATGTCCCAAGACCTGGATATCGCCCCTCCATCACGTCGAGCATTGCACCTGCCAGCATCGCCGGATTGTCGGGTGGAACCAGCACACCCGAACATCCGGGCTCGATAATCTCTTCAAATCCTGAGCCGCTTGTCGCAATGACGGGCCTCTCACTGGCCATGGCCTCAAGGCACGCGTAGGGGAAATTTTCCCACAACGACGGCAGTACGATACAGTGTGCCAGCCGTAGCGCGGCATACTTCTCCGCGCCTTTGAGATGTCCCCGGAATCGTATCCGGTTACGCCATGCCGAAAGAGATGCCTGAAGCTCTTTACCGACCGAGCTGTTTGCACGCCGCGTATCAGGCCCAATGAATTCGACTTCAACATCGCTGTAGCTATTCAGCAAGCTTCGTAGCGCCTCTGCCAGCACGTAGACGCCCTTGCGTCTTTCGAGGCGGCCAAAGAACACAATACGGAAATGCGAGCGTGCAAGGGACGCGTCAGTCAGGTCTCCCTTGGATCTTTCAATCGAGTACGGATTCGGAATTACAGTAATTCGCTCCGAAGGCACGGCGTATCGCGTACGGAAGAGCTTCGCCACTGCAGCAGACGGAGCGGAGAAGTAGCGGGCGGAGTTGAAATACTCGGCCTCAGCACCGGCCACCGTCTCAGCGTCCCTGCGGCGGCTCCCTCCGTTAAGCTCGGTGACAAGTGAATGGGGCGTATGCATACGGACCACCGTCGGAAACTCCCGTGCATGCACACAATGAAACCCTTCCATCCCCCAATCGGTCGCTTCCACAATGCTCAACGGTGCTTGGGCATGAAGTCGCCGTACAGCATCAAGAAATAGAAGGCTCAACTCCAAACGCCCCTTTCCGTGGCTCCTTCCATCTCCCAGCGGAATCACGGCATATGACGACTTGCTGCGACCGGTGCAGTTGGGACTAAAGACAATGACTTCGTGCCCTTTACTGCTGAGACCTTGGGCTAGGATGTGTACGTAGGTACCAATCCCGCCGGCCATCCTGTCGGAAAAATCGCTCACAAGCAAACACACTCGCATGACCACAATTACGTCCAAGGATGGATACTGGTGGTAATGATTCACTCTGTTGGCACTTTATCGAGGACAGCGGAAAGTGCTAAGCTGTTTGGCCGTCCCCCATTCTTCTTCTAACTGGACGTGCTCCTGCAACAATTCAGCCACGACTTCGTTCCGTTCTTGCAACTTCTCTCAAGATGCTCGGATTTCCTTTCATCGGCGTTTTGCCGTACCAGGGGAATACAGTTTACCCAGGTCCGTTTTCAGGCTCTTCGCCAGAATTTGTGGGTGAATTGAGGGCTATTAGGGGGATTGGATGTCACGTTTTCTAAGGAATAGGAGGACAGAAACATGTTTGGGGAGAAGAAGGAGCCCCACTCCGTTGCAGCGAGCACGGCCCAATAGTATAGCAGGTCAGCGCGAAAGAGAAAGAAGTGCATCCTAATAACGGTTCACCGTAACCTGCTATCTTCACGGTGGTTGCAATAAGGATTTGGAGCGGAGTTTTGGGCCTGGTTCAAACTTGGGTAACAGAATCTTGCGATAGCCCAGCACTGGCGGACTCCGGGCGCGGGCGGAATGATGTCCTCGAAAGGAGTTTCCGATGAACGAAGTGCAGCCCTCTAGTGACGTGTCTGTTGCCCCCCGTAGGCTTCGGTATCCGGATGACTTCAAGCAAGATGCGGTCCGTCGGCCGCCGCAATACACCTCCTTGGGAGCCAACCTAGCAGTAGCCCATGGGGCTGACGTGGCCCCGCGGGTTGACACGCTGCAGATAGTAGGCCGAAAGTTCCCGGTAGACGCTAGCCACGTCCATCGAAAGCGACTTGAACAGACTTCGCTCAGGGAAGTAGTCACCGTATTCCTCGGCTGACACGGGTAGTATCATTTCACTGTATCTCTCATGGAGTCGCGTGCCGGGGAACGGCGTTGCCACGGCGACATTGATGAAGGTTGGTCGGATATCCTTCAGCAGTAGCTTCAGAGCGTGGACATCATCATGTGTCTCTCCAGGCCATCCGATCATCAGCAGGGCACCAGGCCGAATCCCCTCCTCATGACAGAGCTGGAATGCCTCGCGGACGTGGTTAGCGGTGATGCCCTTTCTCATATCGAGGAGCAAACGTGAACTGGCGGTCTCAACGCCAAAGTTTATCGAGTGACAGCCCGCTTTCCGGGCTTCCGACAGCATTTCGCCGCTTACCGCGTCTACACGCCCGTCACACGCCCAAGTGAATCTCCCGAGTTCTGCCAGCTCTCCCAGCAGATCGTCCCGCCATGGACTTTGCGCCAGGAAGCTCGGATCCCAGAAGTAGAAATCATGCAAGTCGAAGGCTGCGAAACGTTTCTCCAGGTCAAGGATCTCCTCGATCACGTGTTTGACAGGGCGCCGACGGACAGTGCTCCCAGTCATGCGATTATCGCAGAAATCACACTGATGGGCACATCCGCGGGATGCGATCAGATGCATGACAGCTTGTCCTCGCCGATGCATCGAGTTCTGTAGATACGTTTCAAGCGGGTACAGATCCCAGGCAGGCAATGGGAGTGCGGAAACATCAACATACGGGGCCATCCCGGAGAAGCAGGCCTCCCCCGTACGATTCTTCCATGCCCAGCCTGCGCTTGGCGATCCTGTCTCAGAATGGATTCCATGATCCACCATCAGAGGGACAGCATCCTCTCCCTCTCCGTAAAGAACAGCATCAGCGTCCTGGAGTAACGACGAGCGAGAATCCGAAAGCACGCCGGGACCAGCGAAGAACACACAGGCCTTAGGGTTGCTTCTTCGGACCATCCGAGCTGTCTGCTTCATGGCACGCAGTTGCGTGATGGTGCCGCCAACACCCACAATATCCGCCTCCAGGCCAGGAACTGCATCCCAATATTTCTGAGGACCTGTTCCTCCTGCGTCGAGAATCCTCACTCTGTGCCCAAGTGACCGCACGCGCGCCGCAATGATGCCCACGCCAAGCGGGCAGAATTCAGAGCGGGCGGTGTGTCGCGCTGGCGGGAGCAGAAAAGCCACCTCCTTCTTCGTTGCCATCAGATTCCCCGCTCTGGCTCGCTGTCGTTAGTTAGATCTCTGACCTACTCTGTCACCGAGGATGCTTGAGACCGCAGCAATGTGCTCCTAAATGTAGCAGATAGCCACGAACTCGTCGAGAATCTTGCTCTTGGCACCGTTGTCAGACTGCCGGTAACGTTCCTGCAGAACCCCCGCTAATTCGCATATTGCCTTTCTTTCCACCGTTTGCCTCCGGATTACAGTAACACTCCGTTGAGGCAACGATTGTACTTCGGTAACAAAAACTATGAGTCAATGCGTGGTGCCCGGCGCTCGATTTCCCGTTGACGATCGTGTAGGATTGCCTGATGATGGTGGCTCCTTTCAAAACAATGCCCCGCTTAACTGCTGGCTTCGAGTATTTCGATGTTCGATCCTCTTACTGCACTTTTTGAGAAAACGACACCTTGGCGACGCCGATTCTCGGGAAATACACGATTCTCGCCGTTGGGGCTCTTCCAGAAAGTGAAACTCCTGGATCGACCCTAGAGCAGAAACCAGCAGTTAAGCGGGGCATTGTTTCAAAAAGGTTCTGGAATTGCCCGATGGCGACAGCCGATCGGCCTGGGAAGCCCCCCTTCAGCTTTCTACTGGGATCGTGACATTATCCGAGTTCAAAGAATAGACGATATGTCTGATGTGTGCTCAAGTTGCAGCCGAAACGCAATGTGGATGCGTGTTATGAACAGTAAAACGGAATCGGGAATACACCTTCTCGTGCTGCCCTTGTGGTGTGTGTGCAACGTGTGGACGCGTCCCTCAGATCCGGGCTGGCAACCAGAGGCGGTCGGTTTCGCTACGGGGCCCTTGCGTAATCCTGCGGTCGATCACGACGAAGTGAAACCGCTGCTCCATGGCGTTGTTGGTCAACTCGACGCCCGGGGTCTTAAGGAACCGGAAGTAGTGATCGGCGTGTTGACGGAAGCGTTCCACGATGTTGTTGGCTTCGCTTCGCCATGGGGGACGTTTCGCCACCGTGAGCGCACTCGGCTTGGCCCGATTGGCCGCGCGCGCGGCCAATCGGGCGCAGTTCCGACAAGCCCCACCTCGCATCTTCATGACGCGACAATCTACCCGATTCCTCCAAATCCCACCGAAAGTAGTCCGCCCCACCGTGAATGGCTACGATTCTAGCTAGTTTTTGTTGCGGAAGGGGTGAATTTCCTTGTGGCCTACTCGCGTTGCACTGCGGGGAAGGTTAACCATTCCCGGAGAGACCACACATGGTCGGTCAAGCCGGCGGCCAGGGCGGGAGTGCGCGGCAGCCAGCGGTTGTCGGGACTTCGTTGGCGTAGGGTCCGCACGGGCCAGCAGAAGTTGTAAGTGTACATGGTGAAGTAGGTGACCGCGTCATGGATGTCCCAATCCTTCGAGAAACAGTAGGTTTTGCGGACCTTGCGACCATTTCGGTTGCGGTCGGTCCCGTTCTGCCGCTCCACAAAGGCCGTGTTGATCTTGTTGCTCACCTTCG
>JABMRB010001026.1 GCA_013202865.1 Candidatus Nealsoniibacteriota bacterium
GGTCCGGATTGCCAAGACCGCATGAATGCGGTCACTACGAACGGTCCCGGGTAGCGACCGATCAGCCTTGCTGGTTCCCAAGCTGGAGCTTGGGAACCAGCCTAAGGCTTTACGCCAAAGGCGTTTGCGGTGATCTGGCCCCGCGACCCCGGGCTTTGTTGTTTTGACCCCGTTGGGGTCGACGGGTCGTATCGCCGGCCCTTTCTTCATTCCTCCGGATCGACAAAAAGCAGCTAACTCTTGGCGGCCCTTTCTTTTCGCTTCTTCGCGTTCTCGGCTTCGATGCGGTTGAATGCTTCGGTGACCTTTGCCGGCCAGCGGAAGGTGGGGGCTTTGGCCGGATCGTGGCCGCGGAGGTGCGGTTCGTCTAGCCGGTTTGCAATGGGCTTGTAGACCCACTCGTTCTGGCGGAACGCTTCGTCGATCAGTTTGGCCAACTCGGGCAGATACTCCTTGAGTTGTTGGCGCGAGTTGATCTGGCAGAGGTGCTTACCGTCGGCGTCGAGGGCTTCGAGCCCGCCGTTGCGATTGCACTCGAACCACGACTGCACGCCCTCGGCCCAGAACTCTCCGAACGTGCCCAGGCCGTATCCACGAAATCGGCCCGTCGCTTTGGCCTCCTTGTGCAACGTCCTGAGCCGGGCATCGAACTTGTCGTCCAGCCCGGCAAACGCGCCGTGCAGCCCGTGGGCGAACTCGTGAATGAAGATGCTCTCGCCCCGATAGGGATCGCCCTTGAAGCAAAGCACGTTTTCCTCGCCGCAGCTAACCGGCCGACCGCCCAGACCGCGCGCCCGCTTGTCCCACCATGGCGACATCTTGCTGCACTCGGGCAGATCGGTCTGCATTTCGTTGTAGGCCATCACGCAGACGTACATCTTTCTCTCGGCAAGTTTCTCGAACGCGTCGGGCCGATTGGCAAGCATCCGCTCGGTCAGGTACGCCACTTCGCGCAGTGCGAATTTGGAGGCCTTCTCCGAACTGACGATCAGCAGACCGTCGGTTACGACGTGTTGCTTATAGAACGGGTCGAGCGTTTTCAGCAGGGCTGCGGCGCCGGACGGCTCGCTTTCCCGCTTGACGATCCGGCATGCGAACACGCCGCCGGCCATCGAGTTGTCGGGCGCTTGGAACCGGACGGTTATCTTGTCTTTGTTCTTGGCGAGGTCTTCCGGGATCGGATACGTGACGTCGTAGAATTCGCCCGGCTTCTGCTTATTGAGCGTCTGCGTGGCGATCTTGCGGCCGTCGATCTGGACGTCAAACGTGCGGCCCACGTCGCTGCCCCAGTAGGTGACCAACAGGTCGATGGGCCGATCGGCTGCGATCTTCAGATCATAGGAGAACCATCCGCCCGGGTACGCGTGCCGCCAGTGCCGCCCGTTGAACATGCCGGCCGACGATTTGTCGCCCTGGTAGTTGTGGTCTCGTTCGGGCTGCATCTCGGGCACGACCGAGTCGACGGTACGCGCTTGCAACGCCTTCAATCGCTGCTGCTCCGCCTTGTACTCGGCCTCCTTCTGTTTCCAGTCTTCTTCAGTGAACAGATCCCAATAGACGGTGAACCGCTGGTGGTGTGCCTCGTGGAACGGGATCAACGAGACGTCGTTGGGCCGGCCGACGCCGACCGTCTTGAACTGAAGCGACTTGCCGGGCACTCGCTGGACCCACTCGGCGACCGGTTTGTCGTCGGTGATCAACACCGGAACGTCCGGGGTGGGCAGGTTGGCGTAGGCCTTCTGATTTCCCGAATAGGGCATGTTCTCCGTGAAACCGTCGCGCCCCAACTGGCCGGCGAGCACAAGCGGCCCGTACATGATCGCGACTTTCTTGGGGCTGTTGGCCATGGGCTCGATTCGCAAGCTCATCGGCAACGTGACGTCGACCACGTCGCCGTCGTTCCACGATCGGTCGATGGTGAAATAGCCGCTCGGTTTGCTATCGGCGTCGAATTTCTCGCCGTTGACCGTGACTTCCAGGGCAGAAGCTGCCCAGTAGGGGTGGCGTATCTTCAGGGCGAGCCGGGTCTGTTTCTCGCAGCTTACGACAAGGCGAGTTTTCGGCTCGTCGGGGAACCGCGTCTCTTGGCGAACCTTCAGTTCCTTGGCTTTCCAGGTTAGCTCGGAGGCAATGAACAGGTTCACGTACAAACTCGCGTCGTCGTGGAAGTAGATGCTGTCGCCGTACTTCACGTGGTTTTCGAGCCCGCTGCCGGTGCAGCACCAGAAGCTGTCGTACGGTGTGCCGTACGTGTGGAAATGCCCCGGCTTGAGCGAACAGAAGTAGATCGTCATGCCCTTCTTCGGATCCTGGGAGGCCAGGATGTGGTTGTATAGCGCACGCTCGTAGTAGTCGGCGTACCGTCGGTCGGCAGTCCAGGCAAACAGGTGCCGCGTCAGTTTCAGCA
>JABMRB010001027.1 GCA_013202865.1 Candidatus Nealsoniibacteriota bacterium
CGCTGGGAATACGTCGACAAGGCCGACGTGGTGATCAAGTGCCTTTGGGCGATGCGGCCCGACGGCAGCAACTCGGTGGAGGTGTTCGGCAACGATATCACGTTTCCCGACACGATGCTCCACGGCCGGGCGATTCCCGAGTGCAACAATCTGTTCGTGGTGATCGGTGCTCCGCACATGCCGCTAGGTCTGGGCACGGTGATTCGCGTGGACATCAACCACCCCATCCGCACGCGGCTCCCGATGACCTACATCACCCCCGATACCGACATTCGGGCAGAGTTCGGATTCTATCACAAGATCGACGGGCGGTGGGTCCGCGACATGAAGGGCCCGCTTTACTACGACGCCCAGCCGCTCTCGGAGAAATTCTTCCTGGTCGCCCATAATCCCGACCAACCATGGAACGACGAGAAGGCGTACGGGCTGTACTTGCTCGACGAATTCGGCAATCACGTCCTGATTCACCGGGACGAGGAGATGTCGTGCTGGATGCCGATTCCGCTACGGCCGCGCAAGAGACCGCCCGTACTGCCGTCGGTCCGCCGGGGGCCCGAGCCGGCCACGATCGCGATGAGCGACGTCTACCAGGGGCTCGACGGCGTGCCGCGCGGTACGATCAAGTATTTGCGCGTGCTGGAGACGGTGCCCCGACCTTGGACGGCGCGGCGATTCTGGGACGGCGACGCCGCCTATCAGCAGCACGCCGTGGTGAGCATGAACGGCAGCCTGCACATCAAGGAGTTGCACGGCATCGTGCCGGTCGAGGAGGACGGCTCGGCCCATTTCCACGTGCCTGCGGACAAGAACTTGTTCTTCGAGGCGCTGGACGAGAACTTCATGGACGTGCAGCGGATGCGGACGTTCATCAACCTGCGTCCCGGCGAAACCCGCTCCTGCATCGGCTGTCACGAGTTGCGCCAATGGGCCCCGAGCAACCGGGCGGCACTCGCGATGCGGCGCTCGCCGGGTGAGATTCAGCCGCAGCCGGGCGATACGGTAGCTCACCGCCCGATCTACTACCCGACCGACGTGCAGCCGATCCTCGACCGGCACTGCGTCCGCTGTCACGGCGGCGAGAAGACCGACGGGGATCTCGATCTCACGGGCAAGTTGACCACGTTGTTCAGCCGTTCGTACGAGAACCTGCTGAAGAAGGATCTCGTCCAGGTGTTCCACGAGAACCAACCGAAGACGGGCGACGCCTCACCGATCCCGCCGTACACGTTAGGCTCCCACGCCAGCCCGCTGATCAAGCTATTGCGAGAAGGCCACGAGGACATCGAGCTCTCGCGTGAGGAGTTCATCCGGCTGGTGACCTGGATCGACGCCAATAGCCCCTACTACGGCAGCTACTTCGGCCGCCGTAATCTCAAGCACCAAGCCCATCCCGACTTCCGCCCGTTGCCGACCGTAGGGCAGGGCTCGCCCTGACAGCGAGCCCGCGCCGCTGTGACGGCGAGCCGCGGAGCTTGCCTCCGCGCCATCGTTTTGGCGGGACAAGATTGCGCCGCCACAAGGTGCGCCGGGGCAAGCCCGGCGGCTCGCTGATGTTACGGGAACTTCGCCTTCATCGGGCGGACGCAACGGAAGCTGACGTGCGAGGTCGTTTCTTCCGGGCTGCGGTGGGCCCGGACGTACACGTGATGATCGAAACTGCGGTGCTGTGGCGATAGATAGGAACCGCCGCGATGCACCCGGGCTTGCTGCTGCGACGGACCGGGGGGATTCTGCATGGGGCTCGAACGATAGTAGTCCGCGTCGTACCCGTCGGCACACCATTCGCAGGCGTTGCCCGAGACGTCGTACAGCCCCGTCGGGCTTGCCGGGTACGACTTCACCGGTGCGAGTCGATCGAAGCCGTCGGCGGCCGGGTCCTTGCCGTGCTGGTAGTAGTTGGCCTGATATCGGCCGCCTGTGCCGCCGGCAGCGAGGGACGCTGTCAACTCGTCGCGGCCCCAGGGGTAGTCGGCATCGCGCAGCCCGGACCGGGCGGCGTATTCCCATTGAGCCTCGGTCGGCAACTGCTTGTGGGACCATCGGGCGTAAGCCACGGCATCGTGCCAGGAAACGTGGACCACCGGATAGTCGTCCCGCCCGTCCAGCGACGTGCCGGGCCCCCAGGGATGCCGCCAGTCGGCCCCGGGGCGTTTGACCCATTGCTGTTGGCGATCGAAGACCAGCGACCAACCGCGCTGCTCGGCCGTGGTGCAGTAGTTGGTGCCGTCGACGAATCGGGCGAACTGGCGGTTGGTCACTTCGTGCTCGTCGATATAGAACGGATCGACGAAGACGTCGTGGGCAGGCCGGGCGTCGGCGTCGGCCGAGAAGTCGTTTCCCATGCGAAACGTGCCGCCTTCGATGTAGACCATCCGGCCGATGCGTTGGGCGTCGGTCGCGGGCGGCGGCACAGCGTCCCTCGCTGCCGACGGCACTGCAACATCGTCCTCCTTGTGCCAAGTATCCCAAGCCCAGACGGCCGAGACGGTGGCGAGCACTAGCAGCACACCGGCTGAGAAGATTCTGGATTTTCGCACGGTCACACCTCCGTGTGCATTGCCCGGCAGCGAAATGGGGGCTTGTGGGTTATGTTGCTCTCGTTCCCAGGCTCTGCCTGGGAACGCACTACACCGGAGGCTCCGCCTCCCAGGACGTGGAAATGAAGTAACCGATCATGGCAACGCGAAACCTTCTTCAACGAGGCGGAGCCTCGTGGCATTGCGTTGCCAGGCGGAGCCTGGCAACGAGAGCCTCATTCCTGCTGACGGCGTTTGTACTCCTGGCTGGCGTTTTCAAGGGTGCGACGTTCCTTGCGGGTGAGGCTGTTCTCGCCTTCGCGGTGGATCTTCGCCAGGATGCGATCGACCTCATTGTGCAGCTTGTTTTCGTCGCGGCTCGGGTCGTGGACCCGCAATCTGGGGCGCCGTTTCAGTTTCAGCCAGGAGAACCGGCCTTGGGTCAACCGGGTGAAGTTCCAGCCAGAGCGAAAGTAGAGGAAGGCAAATGCGGCGCCGGCCAGGTGACCGCTGTAGGCGACGTTACCCGCCCCGACACGGCCGGTAGCTCCGAGTAGATCCATTCCCACCACGAACACGCCGACCAGCCAGGCCGGCACCGGCAGGACGAAGAACAGCAACAACGTCTGTTTGGGAAAGTTCAACACAAACAGAATCACAACCCCAACGACCGCACCGGAAGCCCCCATCAGAAGCGTGTTAGGCCCGCTATCCAGGTTGCACACCGACCAGACTACCGAGCCAAAGATCAGCATCAGCAGGTACAGCCACAGGAACTCCTTCCGCCCGTAATGCCGCTCGACAGACCGGCCCAGGAAGAACAGCCCGAGCATGTTGAATATGATGTGCCTCAGGTCGTTTGGGTCGTGGACGAACCCGTAGGTCAGAAACTGCCACCATAGCTGGGGCTTGGTCAGTGTGTCCCCGTGAGTGGAGAGGATGTGCATCAACGGATTGCTGCCCAATCGTTCTCCGAACGCCACGTTGGCAAAGCCGTTGGCGAGGAAGACCGCCACATTGATGACGATCAGTATCCCAATGATCGTCCGCGGCGCGCGGACCTGGAACCCTCTCGGCTCTTCCCGGTAGTAGTCGCGATCGTAGATGCCCATGCGGCACTCACGCCCCGTCTGGAGGATGAACTTTGGCCGAAATATCTTGGTGCCCGGCGACCGAATCGGCACATAAGCGTACCTTACAGCCAAGCAGATGAGATAGGAAATCCCGCGACAAAAGTCAAGAGAGATTTCGACGACCCCCCCTAGCGGGGGCGAAGATACAGCGCCCGTCGGTCAATTTCCGCCGCTGGGAGCCCCAGCCATCCGCCGGGTCCGAGCCTCGATCTGCTCGGCAAGCGTTTTCTGCGTCTGGGCAATTCGAGCCGAAGTGGCCCGGTTAGCCAAACTGATCTGGTCGACCGACTTCTGGAGATTGTCGGCCGCCACCTTGAGCATGTCGAGATGTGCCTTGGCTGCGTCCCGCTCTCGCTCGTATTTCGTGAGCCGCTGCTTGAGCATCGCCACCTCGGCGCGGCGGAAATCTCGTTCCTTCTCGGCCTCGACCTGGGCGGCCACGGCGAATGCTGCGTCGCGGATGGCCGTCTCCATCTTGTCGATAAGGATCGGACGTTGCTGGTGGTAGTACTTGAATCGCGCCCTGTAGTCGCGAAGCGCCCGAACGTCTTACCCTTCTCGATTTTCCCTTCCACGGCCCACTGATCCAAATCGGTCTGCGCGGCCTCGTCGCCGTCGTGGGTGTACTCGGACAAGGTATCCGTCGGCATCAGGATCGCAAGGTCTTCGTCACTCATCTCGACGAAAATCTCGTGATCGTCAAGCGGCATTCTGGCGTAAAGAGCCCAGGTAACGGTGCCGGCGTCGTTAATCCAGGGGACCGTGCCGGCGACGCTTGCATCGATCAGTTTCTGTTCTTCCGCAGTCGGTTTCATGACGGGCTTCAAGTCGATCCAGACCTGATTTTCCTCGTCGACGGCCGTCACGACGAATTCTCCAAGGTAACGTCCGCCGCTGGCAACCCCGTCACCGTCTCGTGTCAGCGGCCATTCCTCGAAGACAAATATCTCGGAGTTCAACGTAATTCCATGTGCCTCGGTCTCGGAAACAACCACGCGAACGGCGCCGTCGGCCCCGGCTTGCGGCGTGCAACTGTACCAGGCGCGTCCCCGCTCCTGTGTGAGACACGAAACCTCGAACCTCGTCCGATCCGTCCCCGGCGTCTTCTCTTCGATCACCTGGATGCGCCTTTCCATGGCCGCGAGGTCGCACTTGCCGTCTCTCGCGATCTGTCGCAACTCGTTCGTGTCCGAGTCGTCTTCACCTGCGTCCTGAGGCAGCAATGCCAACCGTCCGCCGTTCTCACTCGTGTCGCCGTTCTTGCACGCGTCGGCAAACTCCTCCTGCACACCAATCAGGAATACGTATCCCTGGGCAACGCTCTTCCAGTATTGGTGAGTCTTCAGCGTGCGCGCAGCCATGTAGAAGAACGCGACCGATGCGATGAAGATCAGTCCGATGAGGATCTTGTTCCAAATACTCATGACGCCCTAGATCGTTGTTTGGTGGATAGTCCGCCCGAGGCGTACTCTGGCGACGGCGTCCTTCTCCGCCAATAGAGAAATCCTCTTTCTGCACAGTCCCTTAACTTCGATGATATTCAGTTCCCCCCCCAGTGTCAAGCTATTGCCATCTTTACCGTCCCTCGCAGGCCATTAAGTCGCCTGAAACTGCCCATATTCCCTAGTTCCCACTTCACCCTTACAATCGTTCAAGTTTGAAGCTTTTCACGCCGAATGATTAGCTGCCTGAAGCATTTTTTGGCTGCGGGAGAGGCGTATTTGCGATTCACCGGGGGCCCTGACGGGGCTTTCTCTCGCCTCCCCCCTAAAGTAAGGGGCGTTTGCGACTTGCCATCCACTCCACGCAACTCGGAACCTGCCAAAACGGCAGCCCGTTGGATCGAGCTTGTTGAGCTGATCCGGGTCTCGGGGCGGATGTTCCGCGACCTTCTGGCGAGCCACCTTCAGAAACACTCGCTGGGGGAATCGCAGTTCTCGGCGCTCTGGATTTGTCGAAAGGCCCCCGGCATGGGACTCAGCCAGCAGGACATCACCGCGAAGTTGGCCGTTTCTCCGGCGGCGGTCAGTGGGCTGGTCGAGCAGTTGCGGCGGCGAGGCTTGCTCGAGGGTCGGCGGGCGGAGTCCGACCGGCGGCGTCAACTCTGGCGGCTCACGCCCGACGGCAAGGACGTGCTGGACGCCGTACTGAGCGATTTGGCCACTTGGGCCGCGTCATTGCAGTCCCACCTCGGATGTACCGATCCCGATGACCTGCTGCTTAGCATTGGGGAGTTGGCCCGGACGCTGTCGCAGCAAGCAGGGGCGGGCTCGCTGAGCGCCCGGGTGGCGAATCCATGCGTTTGCGAATCGGCCGACGGTGACGGCCGCGCCGATACTCTGTGTCGTGAAGGAGCTGCCTGATGATTGGTTCCCCCCGTCTGCATCACGGCGCGTTTCGGCAGGACTCTGCTGCGCTGGGGTGGACGTTGCTATGTGTTTCGATCTCTGTAGGGTTGCTCTGGGCCGTCGGCGGTTGCAGCCGTGGGTTCTATCGCCGTCAGGCCGACATGGAGTCGTACGCCTTGATCGATCGCGCGGCGTGCGCGACGGGCAGTTCTCCGGGAAGTTATGGCATCGAGCCGGACTCCACCTCGCGAATGTACGACCCCGATTGCGCCGACCGCCCCGCGATGCCGCCGGACGATCCGGTCGCCCATCAGTTGATGCACTGCGTCGACTGCAAGCCGGGCTGGCCGTGTTGGCATCGCAACGGCGAGACACCGTGGGTCGAGAACCCCGCATGGCGGGCCTACCTGCCGCAGGACGACCAGGGGCGCGTGGTGCTCGACCGGGCAGGGGCAATGCGTCTGGCCCTGTTGCACTCGCCCGAGTATCAACAGCAGTTGGAAGACCTCTACCTTTCGGCGTTGACGGTTACCCTGGAGCGGTTTCGGTTCGACACGCAGTTTTTCGGCGACAACGCGACGTTCTTTACCACCGACGGTCCTGCCCGGGTGACGGGGTCCAGCAGTCAACTCAATACCGACACCAACCTGCAGATGCGGAAGTTCTTCGCGACCGGCGGCGATCTGGTCGTGGGGATGGCCAATTCGTTGGTGTGGCAGTTTGCGGGGCCGGACACCTACAGCGCCAACACGTTGCTGGATTTCTCGCTGGTGCAGCCGTTGTTGCGGGCCGGCGGACGTGACGTCGTACTGGAAAGTCTGACCGAGACGGAGCGCGATCTCTTGGCAAGCATCCGTAGCGTGGAGCGGTTCCGTCGCACGTTCTACACGCAGATAACTGCCGCGTACCTCAGGGTGCTGGAGCAACAGGTCGAGATCCGCAATCAGCGGACGAACGTGGCCGGGTTGCGGGACAGTTTGGACCGGTTGGAGGCGTTGCATGAAGTGGGGCAAATGGCCAGCTTCAACGTCAATCTGACGCGGCAGAATCTCTATCGTTCGCAAAGCCAGTTGCTGCGTTTGAACAAGAGCTACCAGGACTCGCTCGACGCGTTCAAGCTCTTGTTGGGTCTGCCTCCGGACTTGGACTTGAAGATTGAAGACCCGTTGGTGGCTCGTTTCGAGTTGATCGATCCCTCGTTGACGGCCATGCATGAGACCGTCAGCGAGTTTGCCGAGCAACTGCGGGATCCGGCTTGGACGGGGGCCGACCATCCGGACAACGTGCGTCTGTTGGCTGCGTTGCGCAAGGAAGTTCTTGCCGCGTTGGAAATGGTCGACGGCGATTTCGAGCGCCTGCTCGGCGCGTTGCCGATGCGGACGAAGCAGCTCGGTCAGCTCGCCGAACGGCCCGACCTCCGGCGTGGGGACGTCGACCCGAAGATCGCCGACTTCCGCGAGTTGTATCGCCGCGTCGTCACGTTGAGTGACTGGATGGACGGGATCGAGGCATCCAAGGAAATGGCTCGGCAGTTGGGCCTCGCGTTGGAAGAGGAAGACAAGAACGACGAGCCGGATGCGCCCGGGGGCGACCCGATGAAGTTCGCCGGCGTGGCCGAGAGCGTGAACTCGCTGCTGGACACCATCGACAGCATCGGCGCCGGTGCGCCGCTGCCGGACGACGACGAGGATCAGGACGGCAAGGCGGACGTCGAGACGCGTCAGGGATGGTTGGGCGATCAGCTCACGGAACTTTCCACACGGCTGCTCCAGTTGTCGCTCATTCAGGCCGGGGCTCGACTTGAGGTGATCATGCTCACCGCGGTGAAGATGGATCCGGGCGAGGCCTTCGAG
>JABMRB010001028.1 GCA_013202865.1 Candidatus Nealsoniibacteriota bacterium
AAGCTCCTGAGCGAGGTGGTCGAGAAATCCCGTCGGTTCGACGAACTTCTTGGCGAGAGTCCGCCGATGCGAGATCTCTACGACAAGCTCGATCGCATCGCCGATTCGGAGGCTACGGTTCTCATTACCGGTGAAAGTGGTACGGGAAAGGAACTCGTGGCAAAAGCAATACACAAGCGAAGTCGCCGCCACAAAGGCCCATTTGTCGCCGTCAATTGTGCTGCGCTGCCGGATGCCCTCCTGGAAAGTGAGCTTTTCGGCCATATTCGGGGCGCATTCACGGACGCGCGGGCGGGACGCAAGGGATTGTTTCTGCAAGCCGATGGCGGCACGCTCTTCCTCGACGAGATCGGCGAACTGCCGTTGGCTTTGCAGCCCAAGCTGCTCCGAGCATTGGAGGAGCATTGCGTTCGCCCGATTGGGGGCGACAAGGAACTGCCGTTTGACGCGAGGATTGTGTTGTCAACGAATCGCGACCTTGAGTCCGCCGTCGAAGAAGGCCGGTTCCGCGAGGACCTATTCTTTCGCATTAACGTCATCCACGTCACGCTTCCGCCGCTTCGCGCGCGTGGAACGGATGTCCTCCTCTTGACGCAGCATTTCCTCGGACTGTTTGCTGCCCGTTCCGGAAAGTGCCTGGAGGGAGTATCAGACACTCTGGCCGGCAAACTGCTCGGCTATACGTGGCCAGGGAATGTTCGCGAACTCCGAAACGCAATCGAACATGCAGTCGCACTGACTCGCTACGAGAGAATCGCCGTGGAGGACGTCCCGGAGAAGATTCGCGATTATCAAACGTCGCACCTGATTGTTGGAAGTGACAATCCAACTGAGCTTGCTCCCATGGAAGAAGTTGAACGGCACTACATTCTCCACGTATTGCAGGCCGTTGGTGGGCATAGGACTCTGGCCGCTCAGGTATTGGGGCTCGACCGCAAGACACTTTACCGGAAGCTCCTCCAATATGGGGCAGTCGAGGAAGACAAGCCATCGTAGCCGTTCGGGGAGGGACAGACATTGGGTGAATCTCGACAAGGGCTTCCTCTAGGATTATTTCATTTCGGCACGTCCTTTGCGGTACACTGGCTGACGCGTTGACATCTTGTTCTCGAAGACACGTTCTACTGCTGAGCGTGTTGCATGACGTTGATGTGTTTCGCCGCCAGAAGACATCATCTGCCAAGGAGTGGTTGCGTGCTACTAACATCTTGCCAACCGCCGGAGACTACTTCAAGAACTGAGAACGGGCATGTCAACGCAGCCGCGATCATCGTCATCCGCGCCACGTGCCGATTGCAAGAGCATCCTCACTTTCGTGGTCGGACCAGTACCGTTGAGTTGGAATTCGACCAAGGCACAATGATTCTGACGGGCCGGTTACCGTCATTCTACCTGAAACAACTCCTGCAGGAAGCTCTGCGCGACATCGACGGCGTGGAAGTAATTGATAATCGAGTTGACGTGGTCTGCCCTAACGGACTGAGCAGCCGTCGATGGTAGATCTCAGTCTCGATAATCGGAACCAAGTTTTCAGCGACTCAGCCGGGCCTGGACACACGTGCCAACCATAGGGACTTGGAGTAGCTCTTGTCCGGGGCTTGCGCAGCGCGGTCCGTACCGATTGTTCACGGCTGATCTCACGTTGCCAGCGTGAAGTAGCTTCTCCACTGTGCGGGGCATTTCGTCCCATCCATGACGCGTCGGGGAAAGATGCCCCGTTCAGCAGGCCCCATCTCGTCGGCTTCGTCAGGGATATGCCCGAACTTCGGCCTTTGGAGCACGATTTTGTCCAGGAATGAAATGTATCGCCCGTTGGCGCCGAATTTGCATGATTGTCTGGTGCCATGTGACCAGAAGCATCACACGGCATGCGTTCCTTGCCTGCAACGGTGGCCAAGACGCGAGGGAGGGCTCAGACAAGAAGGGATTCACATGGAGGAGTCGAAATGCTTGTGCTATCGAGGAAAGAGGGCGAACAGGTCGTTATCGACCAGGACATTGTGGTCGAGATTATCCACATCAGAGGACACCGTGTCCGTCTGGGCATAGAGGCGCCACGGGCAAAGCGGATTTTGCGGAAGGAGATCTGTTGTGCAGACTTTGAGCCAGGACAAATCCGACGGGATAGCGCTCCCGGCAAAGGAACCCACGTCACTGTGGATCTTCCTTTGATTGAAGACGAGTCGGATTGTCACGAGGCGTGTCCCAACTCAATGCGGAGAGACGAGAAACGAACAGTCACAGACATCAATCAACCCCGCTGACTCGCGGAACAAGGACCTCCGCCATGGCACTTTCACAGATCGACAAAGGACCGGCAAGACTTCAACAAGCGGTCTCGCCGGATGGGCGTGGTGTCGTTCAGAATCAACCCGAGCGAGGAGCCGGGACACTTCCTGCACAAGAGGCTTCCGCGAGGCAGGCACGTGCCGTTACGGATCGACGCCGTGTTCTGCTGGCGGAAGATGACGACGAGATGCGGGCGTTGCTGGCGTGGCGGCTACGCAAGGACGGTTACGAAGTAACGGAGTGTGACCACGGCATCGACCTAATCAACCGGATCGACCCTCTTGGCGGCCCGGGAGAGTCGGAGGAGTTCGACTTGGTTGTCTCCGATATCCGCATGCCCGGCATCACCGGACTTGAGGTCCTCGAGGACATGCGACACTGTGGAACCGAATGCCCGCCCGTGATCCTGATCACGGCCTTTGGCGACGAAGAGACTCATCAGCAAGCACGCCGGCTTGGCGCCGTAGCGATGTTTGATAAGCCGTTCGACTTCAATGATTTGCTGGCCACAGTTCGCGAGATCGTGTCGCCGCGATCCTTGTCTGGTGAGGGAATTGCCTTGGAGAGGTCCCCGGTCGAACCGGTGATTCGTGCCAGTGTTCATCGCCCCACAAGTAAACGCTTCTCGGAGCAAGAAAGGAAGTGAAAGGTGTTCAAGAACAAGACATGCCGGGCGGTGCTCTCATTGTCCGCGTCACTCCTATTGGGCATCTGTGCGGTCACTGTGCTGTCACACGGCAAGACGATTGGGGCCTATGCAGTCAAGGCCTATCGGACAGGGACACAGTGGGAACTGAAACTGCTGGGAGACTGGCTGTGGCCGACAAGACATACGCTGAAACCCGATACGCCGACATCGCAGTCGCCGGATTGAGCACGATCTGGTGAATGTGGCACTCCTCGGCAACGCGTAATCCATAAACACACATTTTTACCTCGCAAAGATAGATCCATCAAGAGAGGAGTCTCGCATGACAAACTGGCTCATTGGCGGAGCCTTCGGGGCCATGCTTATCGCGGTAATCGTCGAATTGGCAATCAACTACAGGAAGGGCTGGGAAGAGGACGGCAAAAGCCAGGGCAAACAGGTGAATACTGAAAACTTGGGTCAGAAAAGCGATCCTGTGAGCTAAGCCCAGCAGGACAACGGCGAGAATCAAGAGCAGCAGCGTGATGCCGAAGACCAAAACCTCGACGGAGGGGTATTAACGTCTGTCGTTCACGTTGCACTACGGCATGGCAAACATGTTGTTTCAGAAAGCACCGAGAGGACCGTTGACTGTGACTACGCAAAGAGAAGAAACTACTGTCATGTCTGCCTTGCCCGCCCATGGAAAGCACACGAAAGATACGCTCATTTCGAGGGGAGGGACCATGACTCGGGACAGACCCGATCTCGGAATCCAGTTGCACATACCGCAGACAGGGTCTGCCGCAAGCACTCCTCGGCACGTCTTGCTTGCTGAGGACGACGATGACATGCGAGCCCTGCTGGTGAGGGCGTTTCTCCGGGAAGGCTACCACGTCACGGAGTGCCTTCACGGTGTGGACCTGCTGGTTCATCTGGAGTCATTCCTATGCCCACAAGACATATCTCCCGAGCAGTGGGAAGACTTTGATCTGATTGTCTCCGATATTCGGATGCCTGGCGTCACCGCGCTGGAGGTGATTGAAGGTATTCAGCAGTATGGAGGGCTTCCGCCGATCATCTTGATCACGGCCTTCGGCGACAGGGACACCCACATGCGAGCATGCGAACTTGGAACTGCGGCAGTGTTCGACAAGCCCTTTGAATTCGACGATCTACTGGCCAAAGCCCTAGAACTTGTTCCGCCCCAGCAACCCTCGAAGGAATAGGCGACTGTTATTCATTGAACCACCGATCGCCTCCTTGGCCGGCATTCGGCCCGGCTGGCTGATCCAGGAGGTGAATCGTAAGCCGGTGCGCAGCTCTGAGCAGTTCGAGCAAGCGGCGAAAGATACTCCGGCGGGCGGTGCAATTCTGCTGTTAATCAAGAACGGCAAACACTCACGCTTCTTGCTCCTGAAACTGGAGAAGTGAACACGATAAGTACCTGCTGTGAAATGGAGTCTGAGGTGCCCACGACCGCACAACACCGCAATGACAATAGCGAGGGGCCTTGTCGAATAACCACGACATGTAGCAGCTAGCAGGGCCCGTGTTCCTTGCAGAACTTCCGCCGATACATCCGATTTTCATAGAACGTCGATTCCACCTGATTGCCACCCAGAACAGCGATCGGCTTGCTTTAGAATGCCCGGCCCCATCGCCAGTCCAACTCATTCCCCTCGGATGATGTTTCCGGGAAGAACAACAGGCATCGCTCTGAGAAATTGCAGCAACGCCTTCAGAAAGCCCTTCTCGTTAATCCTCATTCATGGTTGAAATCGGTCATCGTAGCCTGACGCCGGGCGCGACGTAAGTCCTTGACAGCAAATGAGGACGGGATTATTAGTAGGGACACCCGTCATCACACGATGGCGGGGCTACTTCTTCCCATCCATTCTTTTTGTCCTCCCATGCCTTAGAAAACCTGACCTTCAAACCCGGAAACCGCTCCCAATCTA
>JABMRB010001029.1 GCA_013202865.1 Candidatus Nealsoniibacteriota bacterium
ACCGACTGCCGGGCCGTGAAGGACTTCGACCGGCCCGACCATTTCCTCGTGATGGCTACCGCCAGGGGTCTGGTCAAGAAGACGCCGCTGCAGGCCTACAGCCGCCCGTTGAAAAGCGGCATTATCGCCATCAAGCTACGCGAAGACGACGAACTGGTCGACGTGGTCGTGGCCGGGCCGGGTGACGAACTGATGCTCTCGACCGCCGCCGGCATGGCGATTCGCTTCAAGCAGTCCGACGCCCGATCCGTCGGCCGCAACTCCATGGGCGTGAAGGGAATCTCGCTGATCGGCGACGATCGCGTGGTGGGGATGGTCGTGGCCGATCCGGAGTCCGCCCTGTTGACCGTCTGCGTCAACGGCTACGGCAAACGGACGTTCTTCGGACCGAACATGGAAGACGTCGCGCCGGACGTCGCGCCGGACGTCGCGCCGGACGCCGCGCCGGACGTGGTCGAGGCCGAAGAGTCTGCCGGTGCGCAGCCGGAGGAGACCGACAACAGCAGCTACACGAGCCAGCAGGCCTATCGGACGCAGCGCCGCGGTGGCAAGGGGCTCCGCGACATCAAGACGACCAAACGCAACGGCCCGGTGATCGGCATCTGCCGCGTCTCGGACGACGACGAGATCCTGATGGTCACCGCCCGCGGCCAGATCCAACGGGTCCGCGCCGCCGACATCAGCGTCGTCGGCCGCAACACCCAAGGCGTGCGGATCATGAACCTCGACAAGGGCGACACGCTGGCGGCCGTCAAACGCGTTCCGCAGGATAGCAACGGCAACGGTAACGGCGGCGGCGAGGAGAAGGAAACGGAGCCAAGCCAATGATGCTACGGGGGTGGGGGCATTCAAGAGCAGTCACCAAGACGAGCGGCATATCCGGGAATGAAGTGCCGAGGTCACCGGGGCTCTGATTTGGTGGTGTTAGGAGAACTACGACGTGCTTGATTCAGCCACACAGAACAAAATTATCAAAGTAACGAACGGCTATTGGACGGAGCATGTCAATGATTCGACTTTTGCGGAGTTGGTCACCGGCAAAGAGCCCGGTCACCGAATGGCTGACTACGTCGATGATAGGACCGTCAGTCTTCTGAAGGTCCAATTTGAAACACGTTACGAAGCCGACGCACGAGGACGCATTAAGGCGCGCTCGATGGGAGACGTTTGGATTCGCTCGAATGGGATCTGCAATCCCGTCAACGTGAAGGCCGGTGAGCAAGCGAAAAAGGGACAACCGAATGTTGTTTCGATGCAGAAGCTGCTGGACTATGTTTTCAAGCGTTGGATCGACTCGTACTACCTTCTGATTGTCAAGTTCCAACTCGATGATCCAATCAAACACAGGGCATACCTGATTGATCTGCTGGATTGGCTCGATTATGTGGCATACGATGCTGGGCCCGGGCAGATCATGCTTCGAGAACAGGATTTCTACTTGGCGCATGAAGAAGAACGTTGGCCACCTTCCTTGAGTATTACAGCGAAAGCTGAGAAACTGTTCGAATGCTTCGAGGATGGGATTCGTAACCTGTTCAACAACCGTAAACAGCGTCTTGCCCGACAACGTAGTCTATTCAAGAAGTTTGGTGCTGCCACTGATTTCAGTATTGACCAGAGCGAAATGCATTTTGTGCCATGACCACTGCTAAGCGCGACCGGCCTTCAAAACGGCAACTAGGACAGTTCATTACTCCGGAATCCGTCGCCGGACAGATGCTCGCCGACATCGAGTTAACCGCGGACACGCGCATTCTGGAACCATCTCTTGGCGATGGCGCGTTTATCCTGCCTTTGGTGCGCCGCCTCGTTGCATTGCACACCGGATCACCAGCGGAACGACTGAGCAAAGTCCTTGCCGACAACCTGCACGGTGTCGAGTTGGATCACAAGTTGCACGCTAGGTGCCTGCAACGGGTTGCGGCGGAGTTCGGCAATCTGCCCGAGAAGCACAACCTTGTGCATGCAGACTTCTTTCACCACGAGTTCGAGGCGTCGTGGCGCTGGGGACCGGACGGTCTCGACGATCGCTTGACGTTCGACCTCGTCGTAGGGAATCCGCCCTTCGGAGGCACGTTTGACGCTTCGATCGAAGACGAACTTGATCGAGATTACGGAGAACGTTTTGGGCACAAGATCAAGAAGGAAACCTACGCGTTCTTCATTGTCAAGTGCGTCGAACGGCTCAATCGGGATGGCCGACTACTGTTTATCTGCAGCGACTCCTTGCTCACCATCCCGACCATGAAGGGCCTTCGAGTATTCCTGATGAATGAGGGGCAGGTCCGCGTCCGACGCTTGCCGGAGTTCTCCGACGAAACAACGTACCCGATGGTGGTTCTTGACTTCCGGCGAAATGGTCGGTCGGAAGCCGTTATACGCGACGGCGAGCGAATCTCGCGCGCAACTGTCGAAATGAGTGAAAACAAGTCGTGGGGCATGAGTGAGGATCTGCGTCCCGCGTTTGCTGGCCCGACTATTGGGAACTTCATGGTCGGCACCAGCGGAATGACGATCGGAAAGAATAAATACTTCGTACGCAAGATCGTCAACGGATCAATCTTGGAACCGTATCGCTTCGAATTCCACGAAGAGCCTATCACGCTGGAAGGAGAGTTGGCCCGCGCGCGACTCGGAAAGCTTTCGCTACGCAAGCAGGAACAGATTCGCCAGCAGGAACGGCTCGGAGAAACGCGGCGTTGTGTGCGAGTGCTGCCACGCGAAAAGCCGCTGACTATACGCCTGCCACATGCGGACTACAAGCAATATAACAAGAGCAACGGCAAGATCGTCCACTCCGAACCCGACCACGTGGTCTACTGGCGTAATGCAGGCGAGGCCGTTCTCACGTTCAAGAAGTCCGGCAATTGGTATCTGCGCGGGGTAGGCGGTCAGCCTTTCTTTGAGCGGGAAGGCCTCACCTGGCAGCTTATCGCCAGTCGGCTGAAGACAAGATACTTGCCCGCCGGGTGCATTCTTGACAGCGGCGCTCCGTGTGGCTTTCTGCTCCCTGGCGTGCCACACGATGAACTACTCCTCGTTCTCGCGTGGACGCTTTCACCGCTATGCAGCCGCATCCTCAAGTCCGTCATCAATCACACAATGAACATCCAGAGCAAGGACTTCGAAAGATTGCCTTACCCATACTGGGTGAATCCCGAAGCCAAGGAAGAGGCGATCCGGAGGATGCGGGACCTCATTGATCACGCTCGCAACGGTGAACCATTCTCTTTCGATTCTCCGGAGATTATCACTCTCGGAAAAGCCTTTGACTTCCACACCTAAAGTCACATCTTGGCCCCATGCCCCACCGAGCCCTCATCACCGGCCTGCCTGGATTCGTCGGCGGGTTTCTCGCCGAACACCTGCTCCAGTGCGATGATGTCGTACTCGGGTGTTCGCCCGACGGGGCGTGGGAGGAGTGTTCTCCGGAAGCGTTGCGCCCGCGTGTGGAACTGCTCGCGTGGGATCTGGGCGATGAGGCGGGGATCGCGGCCGGCGGGCGGCAACAGATCGAGGACTTTCGGCCCGATTGGATCTTCCATCTGGCCGGGCTGAGTGTGCCGGGTGATTGTGGACGGGATGAGATCACCCCGCAAGCCATGGCGATCAACGTCGACGGGACGCGGCGGGTGATGGAACTGGCCGCCGAGTTGCCGTCGCGGCCGAGGGTGCTGTTTGTCAGCAGCAGCCACGTCTACGCGCCCGTAACGCCCGAGATGCCCGTGGTCGATGAATCGGCGCCGCTGCAACCCCGATCGGGCTACGGGCAATCGAAGCTGGCCGCCGAGGCCGAGGTCCGCCGGGCCGTGGATCAACTTGGCTGCGACGCGGTCGTCACCCGCAGCTTCCAACACACGGGCCCTCGGCA
>JABMRB010001030.1 GCA_013202865.1 Candidatus Nealsoniibacteriota bacterium
ACGCCGGCCTACATGGCCCCCGAGCAGGCGGCCGGTCATGGGGCCGAGGTGGGTCCGGCGGCCGACGTCTACAGCCTCGGGGCAATCCTCTACGAACTGCTGACCGGTCGCCCCCCGTTTCGGGAGGACAACCCGCTGGACACGCTGATGGACGTGCTCAGCCGCGAACCGACGCTACCGAGGCAGCTCAATGCGAAGGTCCCTCGCGAGTTGGAACTGATCTGCCTGAAGTGCCTGGCCAAGTCGCCCGCCGACCGCTACGGCTCCGCCGATGCGTTGGCCGACGACCTGGACCACTTCACCCTCGGCGAGGCCTTGACGGTCCGACCGCCCCATGTGGGCCAACGGCTCTGGAGTTGGACGCGACGGCAACCGGCGCTGGCGTTGCGGCTGGCCGGCTTGGGCGTCTTCTACCTGGTCGAGAACCTCAACTTCTTCGCGTTCAGCGAGTCGTCCGGCGTCGACGCCCGGTTCCACGTCGATATGTCGATCCTGCTGGGGATCTGGGCGGCCGGGTCGATCGTTTGCCAGCAGTTCCTCGACAGCCGACGCTGGTCGATTCCCGCCCGATACGTCTGGGGCTTGCTCGACTCGCTGCTATTGCTGGCAGTGCTACTGCGCGCCGACGGGGCAGCCAGCCCGCTGATCGTGGGTTATCCGTTGCTGATCGTCGGGGCCGGGCTGTGGTTCCGCGTGCGTTTTGTTTCGCTGATCACCGTGCTCTCGCTGCTTTCGTACGGGATCCTGGTGGTCGATTTCTACTGCTGGCGTTGGGACGAGTTGAGCAAGAATTTCGACACGGCCTTCGACCGCCACATCATCTTCGCCGTGGCACTGATCGTGCTCGGCGGCGGGGTCGCCTACCTGGTCCATCGCGTGCGGATCCTCAGCACGCTCTACGGCCGCTCGCTCCAGTAGCCCTTCAAGAAGAACCGATAGCCGGCAGCGCAACGCGTCGCGGTGGCACGTGTGTCTGCCGCTTCCCCGCGACGCGGTGCGCTGCCGGCTACTGCCAAAATAGCCTTACCCCATCCTCTCTATTTGACCAACGCGACCCCAAAGCACCCACCTGCCCATTCCTCCCACTCCCAATAATCCGACGAATCTACAAAGTTGGCTAAACCCCTAAAATCCTCCTGTCCGATACCGGTTGATGTGGGAATGTGCTGTCCATCTCTATGCGCAGGGAATTGTTATGCGACTCATGAAAAAATCGAAGCTGGCCGGTGTGGTCTTGGTGTTTGGTGTGCTGCTTGCCGCCAAGACGACGTTTGCCCAGGCAACTCGGCCGAACCCCGAGGCACCTAAGTCGTTGGCTGATCGACTCGACGACTTCAGCCGTACGGTATTCGGAGGTATTTTGCCCGACAACGGCGACAACTCGCAGCGGACACGTGCTACGGAATCCCGATCGGCAACGAAGAAATTCATCGCTCCGCGAGCCACCAGGGCCTCCGACACCCCCACCACCCGCAGCATTCTATCGCCCTCGGCGAAGAGGCCTTCGACCGCAGGGGACCCGCGGGGACTGCTCAGTGATCCACGATCGGTGAACGTCCTTCCGCGTTCCGCGCCCGAATATCCCGAATATGGGACGGATACGCCGAGGTACTCGCCGCCGCCGTCTGGCCGGGTCAGCAATCCGGTGCAACCGGTCCGCCGCGTCCCGCTTGAATTACCCGGCAGCGCCACCACGCCACCGCGTGCAACGCCCACGGTCACCGCCGACTCGGCGGCGCCCGCTCGGACCTACGCTCGCCCGGTGCCGCGGAAAACGGACCCGCTGGGCCTGTCCAACCTGGCCAACCCGGTTCTCCGCCCGCTGCACGAGCGATTGGAGAGCTCCAAAGAGTCGGTCTTCACCGGTGCCACACCGGCGGGTCCGGCAGCGCCGGCCGCAACGGGCGATGCCGCGGTGTCCACCGGCTCGGCACCCGGCGGCGCGACACACGGCGAGCCCACCCTGGCCGTACGTCCGACTCCGGGCGATGCGCTGAACCCCGTGGCGCGGCAGCCGAGGACGATCCGAAATCCGGCCGCCACCAGTCCGCGGATAGGAACGCAACCGAATCCTTCGGGCACACGGCCCGATTCAGAGGTGACCTCGCCGGCCGAGGCGAGTGCCTCCCCGCCCCTGCGACCGACGACCCCGTCCGCGACGAGTCCGTCCACGACGAGCCAGTTGATCGCAGCCCCGCAGGGTTCCGTGGGCAGAGCAGGTCAAGGCGTGTTGCTGGCCCAGACGAGCCCGGTGTTGGGAGTGCGCACGACCGGGCCCAAGCGGATCTCTGTCGGCAAGGAGGCGACCTACCAGGTAACGATTCAGAACTCCGGCGACGAGGCGGCCGACGAGGTCGTCGTCTTCGTGCAACTTCCCGATTGGGCCGACGTCATGGGTGCCCAGACGAGAACGGGCGCCATGCGCACGCCGCCTCCCGGCGAAACGGTCGGGCCGTTGGAATGGGAGGTCGGCAACCTTCCGGCCCGCGGCAGTGAGACGCTTCTCTTGCGGATCATCCCCCGCGAACGCCGCCCGTTCGACCTGGGTGTACGGTTTGCCTATAAGCCGGTCGCCTCGCAGACGATGATCGAGGTTCAGGAGCCCAAGCTGGAAATGAGCCTCAACGGGCCGCGCGACATCCTCTTCGGCAAGAAGGAACTCTATCGGCTGCAACTCGCCAACGTCGGCAACGGCGACGCCGAGAACGTCATGATCAAGTTGTTGCCGATCGGTGGCGTCGGCGGCCAGGCGGTGTCGCACCATCTGGGGACGTTGCAGGCGGGTCAGCAACGGGCGATCGAAGTGGAGTTGACCGCACGACAGGTGGGAGACTTGAAGATCCGCGTCGACGTCGCCGGCGACGCCGGTTTGCATGCCGAACTGGCCGAGGACGTGTTCGTTCGGCGTGCCGGGTTGAAGATCGACGTGCAGGGCCCGAGCGTCCAGTACGTCGGCACCGAGGCCGAATACCGTGTCCAAGTTCGCAACTCGGGTACGGCCACGGCCCACAACTTGCAATTTGCCGCCAATATCCCCACCGGCGCGAAGTATCTTTCGGGTATTGAAGGCGTGCAGATTTCGGGCAACGGCACGAAGCTGCAATGGGCGGTCAAGAGCCTCAACGCCGCCAGCGAGCAAACCTTCGTCTTCAAATGCAGCCTGGGGACGCCGGGCGCGAACCGCATCGAGATCCTTTCGGCGGCCGACGGCGACCTGAACGCGGCGGCCAACGCCGTGACCCGGGTCGAGGCGATGGCCGATCTCGTCTTGGACGTCAAAGACCCGACCGGGCCGGTCCCGGTGGGGCAAGGGACGTTTTACGAATTGCGGATTCGCAACCGCGGCACCAAGAGCGCCGCAGAAGTGCAAGTCGTGGGCTACTTCTCCCGCGGCATCGAGCCGGTCAAGGGCGACGGCGGACCGCATCGGATCGCTGCCGGACAGATCGTTTTCAGTCCGATACCCAGCGTCGCTCCCGGCAAGGAAGTGGTGTTGAAGATCCATGCGCGGGCCGAGATCGCCGGAAACCACGTCTTCCGTGCCGAGGTCCACTGCAAACCGCTCGGGACCCGGTTGGTCAGCGAAGAGACCACCTATTTCTACGCCGACGAGTCGGCCTCGCGGGTGGCCGCACAGCCGATCAGAAACGCCACGCCGCCAAGCCCGGCACCGCCGAACCGGCCGCTACGTTCGGACGAACCGGCGTCCGGGCCGTTGCGTTCAAAGCCCCCGGTCAGAATGCCGATCACCGCCGGAGCCCCCACCGGACTGCGCAGCGCGACCGCCGCGCCGCCGGCCTTACCCGCCCCCCCGGCAACCCAACTGCTGCCCGCCGCCGGCTACAACCCGGCCGCCATCGGCCGAGCCCCCGTCTCGTCGCCCAGGTAACGTCAACATAGTGGCACAGGCGTCCCGCCTGTAAATCGTGGCACAGGCGTCTCGCCTGTAAATAAGTGGCACAGGCGTCTCGCCTGTGGTCGGTAGATGCAGTGGCGAATCGTCGACCGCTCATTGCAGGCGAGCCGCCTACACCACGCGAAATCTTCTTACCGCCGCGGCAAGATCCCCGCTGCCGCCGGCCTCGAAGTGCAGGACGATTTGGGAAGCCCTCACCCCCGGCCCTCTCCCAGCGGGAGAGGGGAGTTTGCCGTGCCGTCGTAGATGAAGACGGTGCTGCGGTCGGTGGTGGTGTCGCCGTCGCCGTCGACGGTCTTGCGAATCCAGCGGTTGGCGTGGTCGTAGGTCTGCTCGACCGACCAGATCGGCGTGGTGGCCGTGGCCGACGCATATTCACGAACCGCCGTCAGACGGTTACGATGGTCCCACTCGTAACACGTTACGTCGTCGATCACGTAGTTTGAACCGTTGCTCTATCGAGAACTGGACCTGTCCCCGTTTCTGCCCCCAATATCCCGATGGCCGTTCAACTTCTCGATGATCTCATCTTGGCGATCGCAATCACTCCAAGCGTCGGAAAACACTTGGACAAAGTTGTGCCACGCATCGTCGCCAGAGTAGTGCTTCTCCAATTCATGCGCCATTTTACAAACCCTTGAAAACAACGAGGTTCGATCCACCTGGATTCCTGGCAGAGGGAGCGAGTATGCCGTCGTAGCCGCGTCCTCTTGCCCAATCGGATACGGGGTCAACTCTTGGGATACGGGGGATACGGGGTCAACTCTTGACACTCGACACTTTCCTAATGTGTCAAGTGTCAAGAGTTGACCCCCATTCGACCCCCATTCCATTCAAGAGTTGTAGCGGCCAGCCCCGGAAATACCAGAGCCCCGCCCACCGACTCAACCAAAGGCAATACCACGCCCATTGGCTACACAACCTTCAGGTCTGCGCGTCCCTAGCGGGCGCCAGGCCGCCCACATAGAAAACGTTAGAGTCAGCAGTCTTTTTTAGCCGGTCTGGTAGAGAATGCAACCCTCCGCAGGCCACTGAAAGCCGGATTTCCGGGAATCCATCCGATTCAGGGAGAAATGGGTGCAAAACGGCCCGGCAGGGGGGGCGAGTGGGCCTCGTGACGGCCGCTTGCGGCTTCACAGTTGTTCGTAGTACCGGCTTCAGCCGGAATACGGGGCGTCTCGGCGTGCCTTGGTAAGGCACTTTCCGCCTAAAGGCGGTACTACAAACGGTCCAAGTAACTGCGGGCCCGGTTGATCTCTGCCGTTACCGCTTCGGCCGTCTCCAAGATCGGGATGCCGCGGGGGACCGGGTGCATGAAGATCTCGGTCCAGTGGCTGTAGTCGATCTTCTTTAGCGCGGCCAACAAGGGGCGGAAATCGAGGCGGCCGCGGCCGGGCATCTGCTCCAGCTCTTGGGGCTTGGGGAGCTTCTGCATGCAGCCTTGGCCGTATTGCCAGGCGTAGAAGTGGGCCAGCTTCGGGCCGAGGTCTTCGATCAGCCGGGCCAACAGCGTCTCGTCCTGCGGCAGATGATACGGGGCCAACGCCACGCCCAGCCGCGGCGACGGCGACAACTCGCCCAGGTAACGCAACGAGTCGGGCGTGTGGATCAGGGCGTTGGCGTGGTTCTCGATGCCGATCGTTACGCCCGTCTCCTCGGCCACGGCGATGTGCGGTTTCATCCGCTCGACAAACTGCCGAACCGCCGCTTTGCACGGGGCGCCCGTGAGATTCTTAGGCCCGACGCTGCCGGTAACGATCAGCCGGCCGCCGAACTTCTTCAACACCCGCATCTCGTCTTGCAGTTTCAGCGGCCCGAGATCGTATCGAGTGGTCATCCCCAGGGCAACGTTGTGTCGATCGAGCAGCTCGGCGAACTTCTCGTGGCCCATGGATTGCATCTGCTCCCGCTGATCGGCGTGTCCCAGCGGCCAGAGGTCGATTCGCTCGGCACCCGTCTTGCGGACCTCCGGCAGGATCTCGGCCAGCTTCATTTTGCCGTACATGCTCGAGGCAAGGATGTATTGCAGGGCGAACGGTTGTTTGCCCTTCTCGGCGGCGGGCGATCGGCCGGGGAAACAGAGCGTTGCGGGGGCAGCGGCTAATAGTCGGCACATTTTGCGACGGGTGATGGCTACGCTGGATGCGAAGCCGCGAGCGGCGGTGGGCGGCGAGTTACCCATCGGCGGCCTCTTTGAGCATCCGCATGAAGTTCTTCAGCAGCAGCGTGTTGTCGTGATACGTTCGCGCGGTCGACAGGTTGCCGTCGACCACGCATGGCCGATCGACGTACGTGGCGCCGCCCTGCTGGGCGTCCATCGCACACTTGGCCACGGTCGTTACGGTGCGGCCGCGGATGCAGTCGGCGGCCGTGAGGATCTCGATCCCGTGGCAGAGCGTGGCCACCGGTTTGTCGGCCTCGAAGAAGTGCCGCGTGATCCGCAGCAGGTCCTGATCGTAACGGAGATACTCCGGGGCCCGGCCGCCGGAGACGAACAGCCCGGCGTATTCGGTCGGATCGACGTCGCGAAAGGCCACGGTCGCACGGATGTGGTAGCCGGGCCGTTCCTGGGTGATATCCCAAGGCGGCTCGCCGCTGGGCGGGATCTCGTGGAGCACCTGGTGGTAGAGCCGTGCCTCGGGACCGGCCACGACCGGCTCGAAGTCGTCTTCCGGCAGCCGGTAGAACGCGTACATCGTATCGAGCACTTCCGTGGCGTCGCCAAGCGGCATGAGAACTTTGGGCATGGAGGGGCTCCTTTGTGTCTGGTGGGGTTTCGTGAGTTGTCGTACGGTCCGTCGAGACGGTACAACGCCGGCCCTATTCTCGCTGAGGCCGGCGCCGGTGGCAAGACCCGCTCTTGCCACGGACGCCGGCTGTTCCTATGTTGCGGAGGAGGTACACGTGGAT
>JABMRB010001031.1 GCA_013202865.1 Candidatus Nealsoniibacteriota bacterium
GTCAACAATCACACGCTGGCCGACGAGGACGGTGATTTCTCCGACTGGATCGAAATCCACAATCCTGCGGCCACGCCAATCGATCTGGACGGCTGGTACCTGACCGACAAAGCGGACAATCTGACCAAGTGGCAGTTCCCCTCGCGCATTATCGAACCGGGTGGGCATCTCGTCGTGTTCGCTTCCGACGAGGACCGTATCGGTGCAGAACTCCACACGAACTTCAAGCTCAGCAGCGACGGGGAATACCTCGCGCTCGTCGAACCCGACGGCACGACCGTGGCGCACGCCTTCGCCCCGGAATTTCCGCTGCAATCGTCAGACGTTTCCTACGGCCCGGGCCCCGGCTCAGCCAGCATCCTGATCCGCGAAGAGGCGCAAGTCGCGTTTCATGTGCCCATCGTCGACGACGTGGCCCTGGGAACCGGGTGGACCGACCCCGGGTTCGACGACACGGACTGGTCCGCTTTCGCCAATCGTTCGCCCGTGCTGATCACCGAGACGACGACCTCGGCGCCGGACTACGTCGAGATCCAGTGCGTCGCTCCTGAGACGGTCGACACGACCGGCTGGCTGGTGGCGGTGAACGACGGCAGCCGATTCGAGATCAACGACGTATTCCCTTTTGAAGACCCACCCGCCCCACCCATCTTGTGGCATCTGCCCGCATCGATGGCCCCCGGCGAGGTTCTCTATCGCCACAATGATGCAGCATGGGAAGAAAACGACAACCCGTTAGTAGACGCCGAGCACTACTGGGGAGATGCGTTCGTCTGGGCAACGCAGGGGCCCGGTTGGGTGCTGTTGATCGACGACGGCGGCCGGGTGGTCGACTTCGTCGTCTGGGGCTACGGTGACGTCAGTCTGGCGGGCTTCAACGTGACGGTCGACGGGCACGACTTCACGATCGACGACGTCTGGCTCGGCTCCTCGATTCCCGCCGGCGGCAACCGCACCAATTCCCTGCAACGCAGCGGCACGGCCGACCACGACCACGCCATGGATTGGAAATTCAGCATCCCGGACGTCGGCGCGCAGCCGTCGATCGGCGATCCGAACGAGGGCCTGGACGTTTCGATCCCCGGTTCGCCGACCACGGGCATCGGTTTCAATCTGGGCGCGTCCGACTTCGGCGACGCCTTGCAGACCGACGTGGCGACTGAGATGCACGAACTCAACGCGTCGCTATGGACGCGAATCGAATTCAACGTCAACGATCCAGCCGCGTTGAGTTCGTTGACGTTGCAGATGAAGTACAACGACGGTTTCGTGGCCTACCTCAACGGTACACCGGTGGCATCGAGCAACGCCCCCACGCCGCTCGAGTGGAACTCATCGGCCACCGCCTCGCGCGACGCCGCTACGACGCTTCAGTACGAGGAGTTCAACGTCGGCGCCCACGTCGGCGAGTTGGTTGTCGGCCGCAACGTGCTTGCGATCCAGGGACTGAACTTCGATGCGGCCGACAACGACCTGCTGATCCTGCCGCGATTGGTCGGCAGCACCAGCTATACCACGCCGCGTTACTTCTACTCGCCCACGCCGGGTGCATCCAATTCGGGCGGGTTCGTCGTGATTAACGAAGTTCACTACGATCCGGAAGACAACGCCGTGCGGGGCGAGTTCATCGAGTTGTACAACACGACGGCGTCGAACGTCGATCTGTCCGGCTGGATGCTCGACGACGGGATTCGCTACCGGTTTGCCGACGGGACCGTCCTGCTGGCGGGCGATTATCTGGTGGTGGCCGAAGATCCCGCCACGATGCAGGCTAAGTTCGGCGCCGCCGCCTTGGGGCCGTGGGTCGGGCGGCTCGACAACGACGGCGAGCGGATCCGCCTGGTGAATCAGTGGGGCGATATCGTCGACGAGGTGGAGTATGTCAACGCGTTTCCCTGGCCGATCGCCGCCCGGGGTGACTTTAGCTCCATGGAACTGATCCACCCCTCGCTCGACAATAGCCTCGGTGGAAACTGGCGGCCCTCGGGCTACAACACGCTCACGCTGGCCGGGCGAGAGATTGCCCCGGCCGACGCCACGCCGACGCCCGGGCAGCAGAACAGCGTCTTCTCGACCGACGCCGCACCGCAGATCGGCAACGTGGCCCACGGCCCGCAGCATCCGCTCACGGCCGAGCCGGTTACCGTCACCGCCGAGGTCACCGATCCGAACGGCATTGCGTCGGTCGAACTGCGCTACCAACTCGTTGCACCGGGCAACTACATCCCGGCCTTCCTGCCGCTGCCGCACGGCACGTTGCTGTCCGATCCCGAGCGACCGTTCGATCCGAACCCGGCCTTCGAAGACCCGGCCAACTGGACGACCCTCTTGATGACCGACGACGGCAACGGGGCGGACGCGGTCGGAGGCGACAACGTTTACACCGCCACGATTCCCGCTCAATCGGTCAACCGGATGTTGGTACGCTACCGGATCTCCGCCGCCGACCAGACCGGGCTGACCGTGACCGCACCGTATCTCGACGACCCCTCGCTCAATTTCGCCTTCTACGTCTACGACGGGCTGCCGGACTACACGGCCGACACGCGCTCGGTCCTTGGGGCGGGCCACACCTACAGTAGCGAGATGCTCGAGTCGTTGCCGGTCTACACGCTGATCACCCGCGACCCCGACCTGGACGATTGCATCGGCTACAGCTCTGCGGATCAGATCCCCAGCGGCAACGACGGTGCGCGGCGGAAGTTCAACTGGGAGGGTACGTTCGTTTATGACGGCGACGTCTACGACCACATCCTTTACCGGCTCCGCCAACGCAACGACCGCTACGGGCTGGCCGGCAAGCGGTCGATGCGATTCCGCTTCTGCAAGGGAAACTACCTCCAGGCCTACGACAACTTCGGCAATCCGTACCCCGAACTCTGGCGGACGCTGAACACGGGCAAGATGTTCGACAACAAAGACATCGGCAACTTCGGGCTGACCGAAACGCTCAATAACAACCTCTGGAACCTGATGGGCGTTCCGGCGCCGTGGATGCATACGTTCCATTTTCGTGTCGTTAAGGGCGCCGACGAGGCCCCGGCCGGGGCAAACGGTCAGTACTACGGCGACTTCTGGGGGATGTACCTGGCGGTTGAGGATTACGATACCCGATTCCTCGATGCCCACGACATGCCGGACGGAAATCTCTATAAGCTCAAGGACGCGATCTTCGACGCCAACCGTCTCAAGCGTCACCAGGGACGCGACTCGGTCACCACCGGCGCCGACTTCCAGAACATTCGCAACAACCTCCGCCCCACGCAATCCGATGCGTGGCTCAACAACCACGTGAACTACGAGGCCTCGTACGCCTACCACGCCGTGGTCGAAGGGATTCGTCACTACGATTTCAGGCCGGCCGACAGCCACTCGAAGAATCGGGCAATGTTCTTCGAGCCCTACGAGGGGAGCGAGTATGGGCGGCTCTGGACCTTGCCCCACGACGCCGACGCGAGTTGGGGACCGAGCTGGAACAGCGGCATCGACTATTCGAGCGCCGCAATCGCCAATAAAGCGAATTTCCAGCAGGACTACCGCAACGTACTCCGCGAGTTCCGCGACCTCGTCTGGACCGAGGAAGTGATCCACACGATGATCGACGAACTGGCGGCGATCGTCGTCGACTTCTCCTCGGCCGACCGCGACCGTTGGAAGGATGCCCCCGCCGACGCCGGACGCCAGGACTTCGGCACTATGGAGAGCAAGGTCGTGGACATGAAGGGCTTCGCCTTTACCGGCTGGACGGGCAGCACCGGCCCGAACGTCGGCCCCGGAGGCCGCGCTGCACATCTCGACAATCTAGCCAACGCCGGGGGCGACTCCAGCGCGATCCCCAACACGCCTACGATCACGTCGACCGCGCCGGCGAGCTTCCCCGTCGACGCCCTTTCGTTCCAA
>JABMRB010001032.1 GCA_013202865.1 Candidatus Nealsoniibacteriota bacterium
CGAAGCCGGTCGCCGAGGACCGCAGCCGTCCGCCGCAAGCGATCCGACACCCGATCGTCTTCAGCGACACGAGCGACGCGGACTACCAACTGATCCTGACCCACCTCAACACGGCCCGTGTGCGACTCGACGAGATCAAGCGATTCGACATGCCGGGCTTCAAGCCCAACGAGCACTACGTCCGCGAGATGAAGCGTTACGGTGTGCTGCCGGAGTCGTTCGACCTGACCACGGATCCGATCGACGTCTACACCGCCGACCGGGCCTATTGGGAGACGTTCTGGCACCGTCCGCACTCGTCCGAGCAGTAGTCGGAGATTTGCCCGCAGGTTTCGCCTTGGTGTCTTTTCAACGTTCGAGCTTTGGGTAGCCAGAGATCAGTGCAATCGTGGTATCGTAGGTGACGTTGGCGTAGCCGAAAACATAGTCGTCCACGTTGAGCACGGGCGGCAGGATGATTCTTCCTGAAGCGGGGACAGGTTCGGTGGCATGCATGGCCAGCGTAGCCAGCAGCAGGGCGGCAATGAGTGGGATCGTTTATTTCATGGCACAATTATCCATGCCGAAGATGGTTGCATCAAGGTGAACCCCGGCACAACCGTTTCTTGCGACGGCGTCAATTGCCCGCTATTCTCCACCCGATTGAGGGAGAGTCGATGGCAACCGCCTCGCGTTTCAAACACTCCGCTGATGGGGGGCATGGTCGTTTCTTTATCGGTGGTTCTCTCGGACTCCTGAGGAATGCGTGAGTTGAGGGCACAATTCACTGAGTATGAGCGAGTGCGCCCTTGGACGACGGAGCACCGCAAGAGACCTCACCCAGCTCTGCGGACATTCCGGCCTCCGGAATGCTCTTCAATTCCGCAATTCTTGGTCAACGTCGCCACATTCGTGCGAACAGGTGGCGAAACAAACCGGCAATGAAATTGAACCTCGGAACTCGCCGCATGTACTCTGAGTAGTCGTGGCCTGGCTGCTTCCGGAAGAACGCTTCCTCCCTGAGCGATTGGACGTAGAATGCGCCCGCGGAGCAGACTGCCAGGATAACGGTGAGCGTCTGCTGCGACAAAGCAGCGAATCCCAACGTGAGGAGTACATAACCAACGTACTGGGGATGTCGAACGATCGAGTACACGCCGCGGTCAACTACTACCGTCGTGCAATAGTATGGCTTTCCATGCGGGGGCCGCCCGTACCGCACAAGAAGCAGAAATGGCGGAAAGATGAAGATCGGAGAGAGCAACAAACAGGCAATTCCAGCAGCGCGAACATAGGGATTCCCGCCTCCTTCCAGGAGAAACTGGCTGACCAGAACGGCCGCGGAAGAAACTGCGGCAATCCAGTGCCAGCCGAAAGCCGCCGTCTGCTGCTTCGTAACACCCACAGTTCACCTCGTGTTGCGTGGTCTCGAATGTCCGTCGTCGCCACCGATATCGCTTTCAGCGAAGCGAGCCCCGCGCGAGGCTCAGCGCGGTCGTGAGTGCGTCATTCGATGCACACTGGACGTCGGGCCGTACACCAACTCCTTCCCAGTCACCGCCGCTGACCGGATGGACGACCCGCATGAACGGAATGGAGGTCATGAAGTCCGTCGGCAACGCTCGCACCATGTTTGGGTGGGCTCCACCTTTCGTTGTCTCGCCGACGATCTTCGCCCGTCCGTGTTGCTGGAGGACATAGGCGAGCCCCTCGGCGGCCGAGAAGGTCTCTCCGCTCACCAGTACGAACACGGAAACATCCCCGGAGAAGCGATGACCGAGGCCCTCGGGGCTGGTCCACACTTCGGTCTTCTCGTCCGATCTCCGCTTGAGCGTGTAGAGCAGGGTGCGTGTCTCGAAGAGATGGCTGCACAGGAAATCGGCCATCGAGGCGGCGCCTCCTCGGTTCTTCCGTAGGTCGAGTATCAAGGCTCGAGCCTCCGAAAGACGAGCCATGGCCTCCGCGGCGGCATGGCGTGCTCCAGGGTCGCCGGCCATGGTGAGAATCTCGACATGACCGATGTCACCATCGTGGAGTTCGACGTGCGCAAAACCGTGGTTGTCGAAGCACTGGGGCCTGGCTGGCTTCGCCGGACGGGCGCAGAACGTGACGAGCAGATGGCGGTCGTCAGAAATGGCGTGGAGGTCCTTCTCGAGTCGGACCGCGAACGAATGGGCATCGTCGATGGCGTCGTAGTCCCCCTCGGCCAGTCGGGACTTGATCTTCGTGGCCATGACCTCCGCGGCCCTGACGTCGAAGTAGTTCTCGCGGAGGCTGCCGGCAAGCGCTGCGACCACGCTCCGGCGAGTGTGTGCGTCGATAGCGAGGATCTCGGAGGGGGGCGCGCTCTGCTCGTCCGTGCCGGTGGGGCTCTCCTTGTGGCATGCCGGGGCAAGAAAGGCCGAGAGGAGGGTCACCACGAGTAGAAGACGAGGCGTGGACTCGGGCCTGTTGACTGTTCTCATGGTTGCTAGTTCCTCATTCCCGGGATGCAGTTGGTCGGACACTGGCTTGAAGCCCGTGTTAGGCATAACTGGCCGCATGCAACCGCTAGGATCGCGATGTTATTGGTCATTTCAGGTTCCTCGCAGACTTCCGTTGCGTGATGACTCCGACCATGACGAGTTGTCGTGTGCGCCAAGCTGCGCCGGTCGAAATTCGGTCTCTGTACAGGACGTGCTAGTGCCCGATAGCCCTGGGAGGTAGTTCGCCGCGAGACTCGAGTTCTTAGATTACGCTTCCCAACAAACGTTCCTTTTCCGGGACCGGACCTGTGGCAAGCCAGAAGGGCGTTTCTCGGGGCTGCCCAGTCCGAGATTGCCGTCTCCAAATCAAAGTGCCGAAAAGCCGTCGGGGGAGTAGGTTTACGAGACTCGGCACTACCCCTCTATAGGCGGAGTGGCGTCTGTATCGCCGCGCGACTGAGAGTTAGCCGGATGAGAGCCACTGGCTCCACCAAACTGCGCATCGTCGAGAGCCGTCGCAGGGGGCAGAGCAGGTCGATGTTCGTTTCGCCCGAACGCGTCTTCCTCGAGGAGGCGTGTCTGCCCGAACCGGGGGAAAGAGGCGGATATCCCTCGGGTTTCAGGCCACTCTCCGCAGATCGCGAGCCGTGAACCGGATTCGTCCCGCTTGTACGAAATACGAACGTATTCTGGCACGGCTCTCTTCGCGGAATTTGGTGCTGCCGTTTTGCCGGCCATTCTCCCTATCCTGCCAATCCGCGCTAGGACATCTCGATTCGCATCTTTCCGGGCTTGTGGTATCATGGCGGCGTGAGCGTCGCTTGTCTTTCGATGAGTCTCATAATAGACCAGTCTCTCCGAGCGCCGCCGGTGGAGACGACATGCAGAGGTGAGCAAGATGAAGGCACGTGTATGTTTTGGAATCGTCGTTGCAGGTGCATCACTGCTTCTGATGCTGCTGTGCCGGCCGACGTTGGCCGTTGCGGCGGAGAAACCGATGACGGAGATCCTCGACGACGAGTACCGTGTCCAGCACGAACAGTTGTCCAACGACCTCCGGCGGTTGGCGTGGTTCCAGAAGGTGGCGTCTGAGACGTTCAATCGCGAAGCTCTGGTGACGCAGCAGGACCGAGATCCGACCGATATTGTCATCCGGCGCACGAGTGCATTATTGACTGACCTGCAACGGACCGCGCCCAAAGACGATCTCCAACCGCTGGCCGAAGCGTTCGCTGCACTCGAATCCAAGGCGAGCCAAGTTTCCACCACCGATGCCCCGGACCGTCGGGCTCTATACGACAAGGCGTGTACGCTACGGCGAAAGATCGCGCTGGCCAACCCGCTGCTGGATTTCACGTCCATACTCTTCGCTAAGCACCACCGGGCACGCTACGACCACATGTGCGACCAGTACTTCGGATTCAACGCCCTGCCCGGCGGCAGCATCTTCGTGCTGGAAGACGCCTTCAGTTCGTCACCGCATGCACGAGATCTGCTGGCCAGCGCGACGGCCGAATCGGGCCGGTTGAAGGGACGCACGCTGGCAGGCGGGTCATTCTTACAGCCCCAGCTCTCCTACGACGCCAAACAGATCGTCTTTTCGTACACACAATGCGAGCGAAGCGGCCAGCGGTGGAGTCCGCAGCAATCGTACCATGCGTTCCGGGTCAACGCCGACGGTTCGCAGTTGGTGCAGTTGACCGACGGCTCGTGGAACGACTTGCACCCGAGTTGGCTGGCCGACGGGCAGATCGTCTTCATCTCGGAGCGGCGTGGCGGATTCGGGCGCTGCCACGCCCGCCCGGTGCCTTTGTACACGCTGCACTCGATGGATGCCGAGGGCGGCAATCTGGCGCGACTCAGCCATCACGAATCCAACGAATGGCACCCGAGCGTTAGCAACGACGGCATGATCATCTACTCACGTTGGGACTACATAGACCGCGGGCACAACCAGGCACACCACGCGTGGATCACCACCCCGGACGGTCGTGATGCCCGCGCCGTCAACGGGAATTTCAAGACGCGGCACGACGACAATCCGGACATGGAATTGAACGTGATGGCGATTCCGGGCTCACGGCGCTACGTGGCTACTGCAGCGCCGCATCACGGTCAGGCCTTCGGATCGCTGATCATCATCGACCCCAGCGTACGCGACGACGACGCCATGGGGCCGCTCAAACGGCTCACTCCCGACGCCGGCTTCGTCGAGACCGGCGAGGGCGGGCAGCAGATCTATGGTACGGCGTGGCCGCTGGGCGAGAACTATTACCTGTGCGTGTACGACCGCGGTGGTGGCAAGTACGGTATCTATCTGATCGACGCTTTCGGCAACCGCGAACTCCTCTACTGGGACCCGCAAATCGCCTGCCTCGGGCCGGTGCCGCTGAAGCCGCGGCCGGCTCCACCGGTGATTCCCGCGGTTGGTGAACCGGCGCGGCTGGTGACCAACCCAACCTACCACAAAGTGGGTGCCGAGCATCCGC
>JABMRB010001033.1 GCA_013202865.1 Candidatus Nealsoniibacteriota bacterium
AATCACGAACGGGGGCGGGCCCTGGCCGCGCGGCGAACTCGCATACCAACCTATCATTCTTCGTAATTCGTAATTGGTGCTTCGTCACTTCCAGGATGCCATGACCAGTTTGTCCCTTGATCCTGTTTTCGACCGCATACTGCTGGTGGTCGCTGTTGCGCTGGTGTTGCTGTTGCTGCTGGCGATCGGGCCGCCCAGCGATCGGGCGAGCGGGCCGCGGCGTCTGGCACTGGCGGCGCTGCGCTTGGGGGTGATCGCGCTGGTCATCCTGGCGATGCTCCGGCCGGTGGTCGTTGCCACCAAGACGATCCGCCAATCGGCCACGCTGGTGATCCTGATCGATGCGTCGCGAAGTATGACGGTTCCCGACGCCGTCGGCGGCAAGACCCGTTGGGAGGCACTGCGCGCAGCGATCGCCGACGCGGAAGACGCCCTGGCTGATTTGGCCGGCGACTTCGAGGTGAAGGTCTACGCATTCGACGCCAAGACCCGGGCCCTTGAGATCGACGGCGGGAAGATCGCTCTGGAGAAGATCCCCAAGGGCGAACAAACGGCCATCGCAGCCGCCTTGCAGGACGTGATCCGCAACGAGGCCGGCAAGCGGTTGTTGGCCGTCGTCCTGCTGAGCGACGGGGCCGAACGCTCGCAGGCGCCTCGCGACGTACCGCCGCGAACGGCCGTGACCCAACTCAACAACACGGGTGCCCCGCTGTTTACGGTCGCCTTCGGGCAATCCCGCGGACTGGGTGAGGCCAAGGACGTCGCCGTCGAGGAACTGCTGGCCAATCAGACCGTGTTCATCAAGAACGAACTGGCGATCTCCGGGCGGATCCGCGTCGACGGGTACGTCAACCGTCCGATCCGGGTGCGGGCGCTGTTCGAGAACGAGGACGGCCGGATGGAAGAGGTCGACCAAACGACGGTTACCGCCACCCGTGCCGGGACGCCGCTGGAGGTGGAACTGAAACACGTCCCGACCGCGGCCGGCGAATTCAAGCTCACGCTCGAAGTCAGCCCGCAGGACGGTGAACTGGTAACGACCAACAACCGGCTCAGCACGTTCGTCAACGTGCTGGACGGCGGGCTCAGCGTGCTCTACCTGGAAGGGACATTGCGTCCGGAGGCGACGTTCCTGCAACGGGCCTTGAACGCGTCGCCCGACGTGAACGTCCGCTACAACCGGATCGACGCCCAGCAGCCAGAGACCCGGCCCGGCGATCTGCCCGAATGCATGCAGCCGGGCAAGTTCGACGTCTACATCCTGGGCGACCTCGACGCCAAGGCCTTCGAAGGCAACGAACTGAGCGATCTGAAGCAGGCGGTTCGCGAAGGCGCCGGGCTGATTATGATCGGCGGTACACACAGCTTCGCACCCGGCGGATACGCCGACACGCCGTTGCGCGACGTACTGCCGGTCGTCATGAACAAGCTCCATCGGCAATCGTTCGACGAGCCGATCCGTCCGGACGTTCATATTCAGCAGCGGTTGCAAATGCGGCCGACGCAGGTGGGGCTGTTCCATTCGGCGTTGGAGTTGGCCGGCAGCCGGGAAGAGAACGCCTCGGTTTGGAGCCAACTGCCGCCGCTCGACGGGGCCAATAAGTTTCAGAACGACGCCTTCGCCCGCGGCGCCGTCGTATTGGCCGACGCCGGTCCCCGCGTGCCGCTGTTGGTCGAGCATTTCTACGGCAGCGGCCGCGTGATGGCGTTTGCCGCCGATTCGACCTGGCGGTGGTGGATGCACGGTTATCAGTCGGCCCACAAGCGGTTCTGGCGCCAGATCGTGCTGCGGCTGGCACAGAAGGACAAGTCGGGCAACGTCTGGGTTCGGTTGCATCCGCGGCGGTATCCCGAGGGCGCGAAAGTGCAGTTCACCGTCGGCGCCCGATCGTCCGCCGGTATGCCGTTGTCCGACGCCCGGTTCAATGCCCGGATCGTGCTGCCCAACGGTACCGAGCGGCCGCTGGAGTTGATCCGGCAAGGCACGCAGATGATCGGTTCTTTCCGCCACACGCAAGCCCCGGGCGACTACCGGATCGTGGTCGACGTCGAGCACGCCGACTTACCGAAAGAGGAAGGCCAACCGCAAGGCGAAGCGACGGGCGAGGGCCGGTTCATGGTTTTCGAGCAGGACCTCGAACTGGACAAGCCGGCCGCCGACGCCGACCTGCTGGAGAACCTCGCCGAGATGACCGCCAAAGCGGGCGGCAAGCGGATCGCTCCCGAGCAACTCTCGAAGACCATCGCCCAGCTCGCCCGCCAAACCGAGCATCTGAAGGTCGAGGAGCAGACCAAAGAGACCTTCTGGGACAAATGGCCGTTCTTCCTGATGCTCGTGTTGTTGTTAAGTGTGGAGTGGTTTCTGCGCAAGCGATGGGGGTTGGTGTAGGGATTCAGATTTAGTGTGCAAAGGCAAGGCCGCCCGAGGGCGGCCTTGCCGGAATGCTCGCACATGGCGACTGGGCTACCGTCCCCCGCCCCACATCCAAAGCCAGAACGCCGCTTCCTCCGGGTCGCAATCCTGGTCCCGATCCCGGTCCCGATCCCGGTCCCGATCCCGGTCTCCGTCGCAGTCCGGGTTGCAGTTTTGCTGGCAGTCCCGGTTGCAGTCTTGCGGGCAATCCCGCGGGCAATCTTGCGGGCAGTCCCGCGGGCAGTCCAGGTCACAGTCCCGCACCTGCAATTGCTGTCGATCTCCGTTGCCCTGGCCACCGGCCTTACGGGCAAAAGCGTCGTCAGTAGCGATACTCAGGGCAACAATCGTCGCGATCGCAAGTCCAAACAAAGTCTTCATCGTCTTCCTCCTGCGTGAGTTCTGGGAGCTATGATGACTCCCTTGGGAAAAGCAGCTCTCGTTACCCATCCAGCTATTGTGTACCTGAACAGGCCGAGTTGGCTTGTCTGCCAGCGTAATGCAAATCCAATGCCAGAGCCGTGAAAAAAAGCGCGTCGCTCCATTGGAGCCGGAAAGAATCAAGCTTATGACTGCTTCGTCACGTTCTTGGCGCTCCTTGCAACGGACTCGCCGGCGGCCGGCCTGATCGCCCCCGGAGTGCAAATGTTGCTCGAACCCAGTTCGTGGTGGTGTGCAGCGTTTTCACGGCAAGCTGGGAGATCAGATACTACCATGGCCGAACACTGCCAAGAAGGTGCTCGTGTCCGCATGACAGTTCTCCGTTTCTGCCGTTCGGCATCGGACTTGCATACGTTGGCGACAGGCTCGGCCATAGGCCACGGTCGCGCCTGCCGGACCGGACGCGACGAGGTTGAGACGCCCGCGTGGATTCGGCCGGCAATTTCCGAGAATGCCTTTGCCGGCATCGGCTATCTAATGTTAGGAGGACGTGAATCATGAAAACTGAACTAGCTTCTGTCGTGGTCTTAGTGCTGTTGGGTGGTCTTGCGGCCGATTCCGCTAGTGCACAACAGGGTATGGGGCAGGCGACCGGCGTTGCCATGCAGGGCGTCAGGCCGGATGTTGTATCACTTTCCGGGAAGGTGCGAGAAATCGATACCGGGCCGTGCGAAAGCACCTATGGCGTGGCGTCCATCGGAATCCACTTGGTGCTGGAAACACCGGCAGCAGAGGAGTTGAAAATTCACCTTGGGTCGGCGGTTGCCGCGGATTTCATCGCCGATCAGTTGTCCGTCGGCAAGAAGGTGACAGTCAACGGCTTCCGCACTGCAAGAATGCCGGAGAATCATTTCGTGGCCCAGGTGGTGACGTTCGACGGCAAGTCGATCCGGCTTCGCGATGCGAATCTTTGACCCTGCCAGCGCACAATCCGTTCCAATACCAGGAGGATTACTCATGAAGTTTCGTACTAAGGGATTCACTTCGTTGCTCTTGGCGTGTTGTTTCGCGGTTGCCGGTATTTCAGGCGTTGTCCTGTACGTGACCCCCAAAGGGCGTGTTGCCAATTGGACGAACTGGAACATGTTGGGCCTGGACAAGCACGAGTGGGGTGCCGTCCACATCAACGTATGTTTGCTGCTTCTGATTATCGGCGGCGTGCATCTGGTGCTGAATTGGAGAATATTCTTGAGCTACATCAAGAGGAAGGCTGCCGGTCTGAACCTCAAGGTGGAAATGGCGGCCGCGGTGTTGATTACTACGGGTATCGTGGGGGGAACTCTGTTGCAGGTGCCTCCATTTACCGGTACCATGGTGTTGAACGATAAGATCAAGGCGTACTGGGAGCAGCAGGCTCCCAGCGGGCCGGCACCGCACGCTGAAGAGTTCAGCGTGGTGCGAATTGCAGGCGATGCTGGTCTTTCGGTCGATGACGTCACCACGGCTCTGCAACAGGAGGGATTCGCCGTCGAGGACCCTAGAATATCCATCGGAGAATTGGCCAAGCAGAACGGGATTGCACCAAGCGACGTCTATTTGG
>JABMRB010001034.1 GCA_013202865.1 Candidatus Nealsoniibacteriota bacterium
ACGCAACCGCCTTACCTGAATCAGAAGATCGAGCCATGGATAGCCTCCGGAGTGTGAGCCAAGTATCCCACTCCTCAGCCTACCACCCCCGTCAACCATGGCGATGATGACCGCTTACCATAATGGAACAAAAACAGCCTGCCACGCAAATACCAAAATCCAACCGTTTGCCCCGTTTTTTGACAGTCTAGGGCTCGCCCTGACAGCGTCCCGCCGTAGGTTGAGTGCTTGCTGTCTTCGAGTACCAGCCGCTTGCGGCTTCGCAGTGTCGTGCGAGAAATTGCGAAGCCGCAAGCGGCAGCGGGTGGAGTCAATGGGTGACGTAACCTGTTGCTGTGGAATGAGTTAGAGCGTTACGGCGTCGCGCCGGGGCCCGCGAATCCGTGGCAGCCCCCACGCCTTGACGGATTGAAAATCCGTCCTGCAACGTGGCGAAGTTGTTTTCCAAGGGCCACTGAGGTACGTTTCTGAAGACCTGCGGTGGCAGTCCCGCCGTATTTTCCCGCCGTTTGAGGAGAGTTTCGTGGCCAAGAAGAACACGTCGCACCAACCGCCGAGCGATATCGAGAAATCGGGCGATATCGAAGAAACGGTCGAGATCGACGAAACGGTTGAGCAATCGCCCAAGGTCCGTAAGGCGGCCGACGCCGTCGAACGCGCCAAGGCCGAGTTGAAGAAGGCCCGGGGACTGTACGAGCAGGTCCGCGAGGAGACCGTCGAGAAACTCAAAGGCGCGCGGGAGAAACGCGTCGGCGAACTAATCGACGGCACACTCGACGCAGTCAAGAAGCACCCGGGCCTCGGCGTGATCGTCGCCGCATGCGTCGGGTTCTTCCTGGGACGTATCTTCCGGCGATAGCAGTTGGCCACATCGCCGTGCCGGCGACGGCTAAACGGTGATTCGCAACGCCTCCCGAACCCCCAAATCCCAAATCCATGCCCTCCCAAGTCGTCGATGCTGAGACCGAACGGGCCAAACGTCGCATTCGTCGGCGGATTGAACGGCTGCGGCGACGGATCGACGATCGAACTCACGCTTGCCGTCGCCAGTCGCTTCGCATGGTCTCCTGGCGACGCTACGTGCAACTTGCACCGGGCGGGGCCGTGTTGACTGCGCTGGGCGTCGGTCTGGCGCTGTCGGCCGGGTTCGGGGCAAAGCGGCTTGGTCGGTGGATCGGATTGCGACTGATCCGCGGCGGACTGGGCCAACTCGGCCGGCAGGTTCTGCGGGAGATGAAACAACTCTGGGCCGACTCGTCGCCGGATGCCAGCGCGAAAACCGACGGAGCCGACCATGAGTGAGCCTCGACGGTCCGCCACCGCAGCGCTGCGCGACGAGATCAACTCGCTCGCGGCCGACGTGAAGGAGTCGGCCGTGCTCCGCTGGGAGTTGGCACAGTTCGAACTGCGCTCTGCTGCCACGCAGATCAAGCGGCTGGCGATCGGTCTGGCCGCGGCTGGCGTGCTGTTGCTCTGCTGCGTACCGATCCTGACGATCGCCCTGGCCGCATGGCTGGCCGAGCGCACGATCATCTCGTTTGCCGGCTGGTCAGCCATTTTGGGCGTTGCCTTTCTGGTCGCCGGTGCGGCGGGCGGCTACGTCGCGTGGCGACGGTTCCGGCGGCGTTTTATCGGCATGGAAGAGACGCTGGAAGAACTCCACGAAGACCTGCTCTGGCTGCGCGAGTGGACCGGCCGACGGGAAGAATCGTAGCCGGATTCGCAAGAATTCGGTCCCTCCAACGTTGTAACCGTTCACGGAGAATCGACAAATCGAACCACGGATTCCACGGATAACACGGATGGGAAGCAGCGAAATGGCCTGCCTTGCCTCTCCTATCCGCGACATCCGTGTAATCCGTGGTTTCTTCGTTGTGCAGCGCGTACTTCTTTGTGGCGTTCTAACATGCGCAAGTTCCGGATGAACCTGAATTCTTGCGAATCCACCCACGGCTTGACAACATCGGCCGAGTCGGTTATCTAGGGAAGTTTCGTGGTCGCGCGATAGATCTACCCCAGCGAAAAGGGAACTTCCATGGAACTGACGGATGTAGTCATATTTCTGGTCTTTGTGGTCGCGGTGGTTTCGTTCGGCATTTTCAAGAGCCGGCACGAAAAGGACAGCGAATCGTACTTTCTCGCCGGCCGGGGGCTGAATTGGTGGCTGATCGGGTTTTCGCTGATCGCCGCGAACATCTCGGCCGAGCAGTTCGTCGGCATGTCGGGGGCGGCGGCCAAGGACCACGTGGGCCTGGCCATCGCCAGCTACGAATGGATCGCGGCGGTCACACTGGTGGCCGTGGCATTCTTCTTCCTGCCCAAATTCCTCCGCAGCGGCATCTACACGATTCCCGAATACCTCGAATATCGTTTCGACCGCAAGGCCCGTACGATCATGTCGTTGTTGATGGTCGCGATCCTGGTTTGCGTCAACGTCACCTGCGTGATTTATCTGGGAGCGAAGGCCCTGGAGCCACTGTTTGAAGGGGCCACGTTGTTCGGCCTCAAGCTGGATATCGCGGTGTTGGGCTGGATCGTCGGAGTTGCCGCGGCCGTCTACGTGATGATCGGGGGGCTGAAGGCGTGCGCCTGGACCGACCTGTTCTGGGGCTCCTCGCTGATTGTCGGCGGGGGCATCATCATGGTGCTGACGTTCATGGCGCTGGATAACCCGGAACGTTTCGAGGGTATCGACCCTGCGACCGTCACGCAGTCGATCGGGTTGGAGAATGAGGACGCCTCGTTCGGCGAAAAGTTCGCGGCGTTGAAAGAGAAGAAAATGCACATGCGCCTGGACCCGCTCAACCCGGTGCTTCCGTGGACGGCGTTGCTGTTGGGAATCTGGATCCCCAACCTCTACTACTGGGGTCTGAATCAGTACATCATGCAACGGACGCTCGGCGCCCGCTCGCTAGCCGACGGCCAACGAGGCGTGGTGTTCGCGGCAGGGTTGAAGTTGGTCGTTCCGTTCATCGTCTGCATTCCCGGAATCATCGCGTTTGCGCTGTTTGCCCCTGTCTTACAGGAGAACGCACAGACCAAGATTAACCAACCGACGCTGGTCGTGTTCGACGAGGTCAAGGCAGAGCCGGCGACCGCCGGCAAGCTGTTTAAGTTCAACGACGACTTCGCCGACCTCTACGCGGATCGAACGGAAGAGATTTTCACGTTCAATGCCGGTATGGCGGGCATTGCGTTGCCGGCCGATGCGGATCTGGCCGGAATCCGCAAGGCCCTGATCGCGAAGTTCGGCGAAGAGGACAAGAAGTTCCAAGAGAAGATTAAGACCGTCGAGCAGTTCAACAAGACCCGGAAAGAAGACGAGGAACCGGCGAAGATCGACAACTCCGAACTGAACGGCATGCTGCTGAAGATCGCATCGAAGGAGAATCCGGAGCTGGAAGAACAGACCGAGTTGATCGGCTACGACCACGACGCAGCCTTCCCCACGCTCGTCGCGCGGCTGGCCCCGACCGGGCTGCTCGGTTTCGTCCTGGCTGCCTTGATGGGTGCGGTGGTCAGTACGCTGGCCGCCATTCTCAACGCCGCCTCGACGATCTTCACCATGGATATCTACAAGGAGTACTTCAACCGCAACGCTTCCCAGAGTACGCTGGTCTGGGTCGGGCGACTGTGCATTCCCGTGGCTGCGGTCATCGGCTGCCTGATCGCGCCGATGCTTAGCCGCCCCGAGTTCCAGGGCGCCTTCCACTTCATCCAGGAGTTCCAGGGGTACATCTCCCCGGGCGTCCTGACGGTCTTCCTGTTCGGCCTGTTCGTGCCGCGATCGCCTCGTGTGTGTGGGGTGGTCGGACTCGCGCTGAGCCCGATTATCTACGGCGCACTGGCGATGATCCCGACCGACCTGACCGCCTGGACGCCCTACTTGCTCAACAGCTTCCTCAACCGGATGGGCATCACCGCGGTGGTGCTCGTGATCGTGTTGGCGGGCATTACGATGGCCAGACCGCTTAAAGAGCCGGTCAAGCTACCCGAGCAATCGAAGATCGCCCTGGAGAGCTCCTCTGGAGCAAAACTGTGCGGCGCGCTGATCGTTGTTGCCACCGCGGCGCTGTATTGGATTTTTTGGTAGCCAGAGATATTCGCAAAGGTTCGTAGTGACCCGATTTATCGGGTTTAGAACTCGTACAGGAATAACTTTCCGATTCAGTTCTTGGGCGTTGGCTATGAGCTTTGAGCTTTGAGCAATGGGCTTTCTCACTACCCACAGCTCACTACTCATAGCTCACAGCTCATAGCTCAAAGCTCAAAGCTCACTACTCATAGCTCACTGCTCATAGCTCACTACTCATAGCTCACTGCTCATAGCTCCTAGCTCACTGCTCATAGCTCACGGCTCACTGCCAAATC
>JABMRB010001035.1 GCA_013202865.1 Candidatus Nealsoniibacteriota bacterium
CGAGTTGCTTCTCCATGCCGTCCTTCTGATCGAGGAACCACCAGGCGCTGCCGAACTGCATCTTGCCCGCCGTGCTGCCGTCCTGGAAGTTGCCGAGCATGGTGGCGACCAACTCGTTGTCGACCGGGTTGAGGTTGTAGACGATCGTCTTAGCCAACCGGCCGTCGTACTCCAGCCGGTCGAAGAACTTCGACATGTCCTGCGCGATCGGGAAATCGCCGATCGAGTCGAAGCCCGTGTCGGGCCCCAGGTTCTGGTATGCCCGTGTGTTGTTGTTCCGCTGCGCCCCGAGGTGGTACTGTTGCACCCAGTTTTTCTCGCGGTCGAGCAGGGCGAACTCGTAGAGCATCACCGACTTGAACTTCAGTATCTCTTCGCCGCGAAGCTCATTGCCGCGACGGATTCGCCGGAAGATCATGTTGATCTCGGAATCGGTGTACTCGTCGCAGAAGAACGTCTCCACGCCGTGGTCCGAAAGCCGGCATCCCATGCTGTGGAAGAAATCGTGACGCCGGCGGAGCGCCTCCAAGTAGGTGGAGAAATCGTCCTTGACGTCGAGATTGGCGATCTCGGCCAGCCGGTCGACCCACGTGTTGAACGCCGCCGGCGAACCGACCGCCATCGCCTTGTCGGGCCGGAAGGCGGGCAACACCTGCACGCCGAACGAAGCGTCGGCCGCGATCACCGCGTGATGCTCCAGCCCGTCCAACGGATCGTCGGTCGTGCAGGCCAACTGCACGTTCATCTGCTGCATGATCCCGCGGCAGGAAAACGTGTCCTCGGCCAGCATGGCGGACGTCTCGTCCCAGATCCCCTTGGCCGTTTCCGGTCCCAACAGCCGATCACCGATGCCAAACGGGCGTTTCAGTTCGAGGTGCGTCCAGTGATAGAGCGGATTGCGAAGCGTTTGTGGAACGGTTTCGGCCCACTTCTCGAACTTCTGCCGGTCGGAGGCGTCGCCCGTGCAATAGCGCTCCGGCACACCGGCGGCGCGCATTGCCCGCCACTTGTAGTGGTCGCCGTAGAGCCACGCCTGGGTGAGATTCTCGAACTTGTGATCGTCGGCAACCTGTTGCGGCTGTAGGTGACAATGATAATCGATGATCGGCAGATCGGCGGCGTACTCGTGGTACAACTCGACCGCCCGGCTACACTGCAGCAGGAAGTTCTCCGTTATGAAGATGTCTTTCACTTGGTCCCTTTCCAGCAAGGCCATATCTTGTCGAGGAGGTTCCAATCGATCGCAGTCTAGCGGTGACGCTAGCGATTGGCAACGGGCCAGTAGTAACGGCCGGCTTGTTCCAAAACAAAAAACCCCGCCGCTCGCACAAGGCGAAACAGCGGGGCCGGAACAGAGAAGAGGCCGAACGCAAATAATGTTCTATGAAACCATCCACTTAGTCTTCTATTGATGATAGCAACTTTTTTCGCTGTGTCTAGACTTCAAACGGCAAAAATCGGCCGATTTCGTCATTCCTGAGAAAATCCCCTCTGCCGAGGGGGCGCGCTGCGTTGCACATGCCCAGCGGCTCTCTATAATCAATTCTCGGTCTTCACCGTCTGGCAACCGAGCGAAACGACCCGGCTACGGAGCGACCATGGAAAACGTAATGCTAGAATACGCAACGACTTGCGAAAAGGCTGTCCGCGCCGGCGGGGCCGTTGTGCTCGATTGGATCGACCGATTCGAGGTCAGCGAAAAGGGTCCAGCCGACCTGGTTACCCAGGCCGACCTTGCCTCTCAAGATGCCGTAAGTTGCATAATTCTCCAGACTTTCCCCGATCATTTTATCCTGGGCGAGGAAGATCAGGCATCCGAGCCGGCAACCAGCCGGAGTGAGTTCCGCTGGATCGTCGATCCGCTGGACGGCACGACCAACTACGTGCATCGTGTGCCGCACTTCAGCGTCTCCTTGGCGTTGGAGCGTAACGGCGAGTTGCTCGTCGGAGCGGTCTACGATCCCATCAGAGAGGAATGCTTCACGGCGATTGCCGGCGGCGGTGCAATGTTGAACGGTCGGCCAATTCACACCAGCGAGGTTTCCGAATTACCCAACGCGCTGGCGGCCGTCGGTTTCCCACCCCGTGTGGCAACGGACGCACCGGACGTGCTCGTGTTTCTCGAAGCCCTGTCCGGTTGCCAGGCGATCCGCCGAACCGGCTCAGCGGCCTTGAATCTCAGCTACATTGCCGCGGGGCGTTTCGACCTCTACTGGTCGTTCTCCACGAAGGTCTGGGACGCGGCGGCCGGCGTGTTGCTCGTCCGCGAGGCCGGCGGCATCGTAACCGAACCGGACGGCAGCCCGTTCACCCTCGACGATGGCCGGTTCCTTGCCGCCGCGAACGATCCGCTGCACAAACAGCTTCGCGAACTCGTGGCTCGGGCCGGTTTGTAGTGACCGCATTCATGCGGTTCTTGCGACCCAGACCCGATGAATCGGGTCACTACGAACCTCAACTCATCCGCCCACTGCGGGATACTGAAGCACACTCATCGCCACCTTCATGTAGATAATGATCCCCAGCACGTCGATCAACCCGGCCACGAAGGGGTTGCTCATCATGGCCGGGTCGAGCCCCAGGCGGCGGAACATCAGCGGCAGCAGCGACCCGAGCAAGGTTCCGCTGACGATGATCAGCACCAGGGTCACGGGAATCACGGTAGCCTCCCTCGCATCGACGGTCACCAGGGCGCAAAGGTATCCGATCGTACCGAGGAATCCCCCCAGCATCAGCCCCATAACGAGTTCGCGCCGGACCACGTGCCACCAGTCCCGTAGCGCGATGTCGCCGGTCGCCAGGGCCGTGATAATCAGCGTGGCCGATTGGTTGCCGATGTTTCCGCCCGTGGAGATGATTAGCGGAATGAACAGCACGAGCCACTTGAATTCCGGGATCGCGTAGAAGTCCTCGTACTCGCGCAGCGCCAGTGCCGTCAGCATGGCCCCGAAGAACAGGACGGTTAGCCAGATGCCGCGTTTCCAGGTGAGCGTGGTCAGTTTGGTTTCGAGGTATCCTTCGTCGAGCGGGTCGACCGCTGCGATCCGGTGGGCGTCTTCGGTGGCCTCCTCGCGGACCACGTCGATCACGTCGTCGTGCGTGACGATACCGACCATGTGATGCTCGTCGTCGACCACCGGAATCGCCAGCAGGTCGTACCGGGCCACCTTTTGTGCCACCTCTTCCTGGTCGTCCGCCACGTGGACCGTGACCAGATCGCGTTCCATCAGATCGCCGATGGGCGTATCCGGCCGTCCCATCGAGGAGACCAGTTGTCGGGCGGAGACCAGCCCCCGCAGGTGGTCCTCCTCGTCGACCACGTAGAGGTAGTAGATCGTTTCCAATTGCTCGGCCTGCTGCCCGACCTCCTTCAACGCCTGGCCGACCGGCAGTTCTTCGCTCAGCCGGGCGAACTCGGTCGTCATCACCGCACCGGCGGTATCATCGGGATAGGCGCTGAGCCGCTGGATGTCGCGCCGCTCGTCGGTGGGGATCAGCGGCATCAACTCCTCGACGATCCATGGCCGGACGTCGGCAAGCAGGTCGACGCGATCGTCCGGCGGCAGTTCGCCGATGAAGGCCGCGATTTCGTCACGATCGAGCGTCTCGATCATCTCGATCTGCTTGTCCTGCTCGAAGAAGCCGAAGACCTGGGTCCTCATCGGCAGCTCGGCGTATTGCAGCACGCCCCAGGCC
>JABMRB010001036.1 GCA_013202865.1 Candidatus Nealsoniibacteriota bacterium
CCATTCGTACACCAACGACCAGGTCGTGCAGGACTTCCCGCACAAGGACCTCTACCGTGCCCGGGCGGCCGCCTTGAACATGATCCCGACCACCACCGGAGCGGCCGAGGCGGTCGGGCTGGTGCTGCCCGAGTTGCAGGGCAAGCTAACCGGCTTCTCCTTGCGGGTGCCCACCCCCACCGGCAGCGCCGTCGACCTGACCGTCGAGACGGCCAAGCCGGTCACCGCCGACGCGGTCAACGCCGCGATGAAAGAAGCGGCCGACGGCCCGATGAAGGGCATCCTCTGCTACACCGAGGACCCGATCGTCTCGACCGACATCATCGGCGACCCGCACAGCTCGATCTTCGCCGCCCCCTGGACCAAGGTCGTCGGCGACAACATGCTCAAGATCCTAAGCTGGTACGACAACGAATGGGGCTACAGTTGCCGCAGCGTCGACCTGATCGAGAAGATCGCGAAGATGTAGGCAGCGCTCGTCGTCCGTAACGTCGAAAGAATCAAGCGGCACCGGTTGTCGAAACCGGTGCCGCTTTTCTTTGCGCGGGGTCTTCATTGTGCAGTCAAAGCCCGCTACAACACCCTGCCAAATCCCAAATCCCAAGTCTGAAATCTGAACGCCCCCTCCCCTGGCCCTCCCATGTGGGGTATACTCCTCATTGTCTCGAGGGGCATGCTGTCTTGTGAGACGGAAGGCATGACGGCACGGACTTCGAGAACGAATGGCAGTCCTTCCGCACCGAGAAGGACCGCTCGCTGGAACTGATCAGCGTGGTCCATCAGTGTACGTTGGGCCGGCGCAAGATCGCGGTCAAAGTGGTGGATATCTTCGGAAACGACACAGTGACGATTGTGGAGGTGATGGTATGAGCAAGACCAGGAAGATAGAGGTGCTGGACCGGTCGGTGACGCTGTATCAGCACCAAAGAGAGGATTTTATCTCCCTTACGGATATTGCCCGGTACCGGGACGCTGAGCGGGGCGATTACATCATTCAGAATTGGATGAGAACCCGTAATACCATTGAGTTTCTCGGCATCTGGGAGCAGCTTAACAACCCAGGTTTTAATTCCATCGAATTCGATGGAATTAGAGATCAAGCCGGCTTGAACAGCTTTTCGCTAACTCCCAAACGATGGATTGCCAAAACCGGGGCGGTCGGAATTGTATCCAAGACGGGTCGCTATGGAGGCACCTATGCCCACAAGGACATCGCATTCGAGTTCGCATCCTGGATATCAGTCGAGTTCAAGCTCTACCTGATCAAGGAATTCCAGCGGCTGAAAGATGTCGAGCAGGCGGAGTTGGGCTGGGACATCAAGCGCAATCTGGCGAAGATCAACTACCGAATTCACACCGACGCGATCAAAGCGAACCTCATTCCGCCGGAGTTGACGAAGAAACAGGTCGGTCTCGTCTATGCGAGCGAGGCCGACGTCTTGAACATGGCCCTGTTCGGGAAGACGGCGAAGGATTGGCGTGCTGCGAACCCGGGCAAGAAAGGCAATATCCGCGACGAAGCCAACGCCGCGCAACTGGTCTGCTTGGTGAACTTGGAGAATCTCAATGCGCTCTTTATCAACGAGGGTCTCAAGCAACCGGAGCGTTTAGCCAAGCTGAACCGGATTGCCATCGGGCAAATGGAACTGCTCACCGACGAGAGCGGCGTCAAACGCCTGGAGAGGAAATAACCATGGCTTTGCATAAGGACTTTCCCAGTCCGTGAGTGGCCCCGGCCTCCTCTCACTTGCCCTTGTGCTGCGGGTAGTGGTAGAATGGATGAGAACTCCCCCCTTTCGGAACACACCCAGACGGCGGCCTCCCAGCACATCGAGATATGAGTATGGACGGTCTTGTCGACGAACAATCGGCCAAGCGGCATTCACCTCCACTCAGTGAATCGTCGCCCGAGGCCTCGGCACACCCAGGGCCGCGCGTACCCGTCTACTGGCTATGGCTTGTGATCGCCTTTGGAGTGATTGGGATGATTCCCTGGCATCCCTACAGCAAACTGGGCCCCGTCAGCTATCTTCCCGTGGTGTCGGCTTACAAGTACCCGCGCCTATTCGATTGGCAGTCAACCCTGCTGGGCCATGCCTTGGCGTCGTTCCTAGTGGCCGTCCCTGTCGCGGTAACCCACGCGGTCATTCGTCGCCTGCGCGGCAGAGTCGAGTCGGTTACCTTCACCGTTGGCCAATTGCTGGCGGCGACCGGCATCCTGGCCGTAATCCTAGGATTGCTGGCTTGGTGCGGGTCGCCGCCCGTTGTGTTCTGCGCCATCGTCCTTCTGTGTTCCGGCTGGCCCATCGTACTATTCTTGGCCGGGATCATCTCTCGGCAAATGATGCCGAAAAAGTAGGGCGAAAGAAGAATGGCAGCCTACTTTGTTTCGGCCCGAAAAGTGGCTTGTCGCTCTCTGCCTCACGGCCCAGGCCCCTGGGCAAAGACTCGCTTGACGTCACGGTTGAGGTACACTACGAGTCCGTAGATCAGAATGACCATCGCTGACGGCAGGCAGAAGATGGTGAATACACTTAGTGGTGCCATCACGAGGGCGACAACACCCAGGGCTCGGCTCCGATACTGATAATTCCTCGCCCCCGCGACGATCTTGAGGACCCCAAGAATGAACACGAGAGTAACGATAGCGACTGTCGACGCCGACTTCTTCCATTGGTAGAGCAGAAGAAGGCCGACCCCGCACTCAGAGACTCCTTGGATGATTAGCAACGTAGCCACTACACGCACCCCTCTTACCCAAGCGGACACGCGGGCGGGTTCGCTATCAGTAGTCGGTGATGCGTACGGATTCTCCATCGATCAGACTTCTCGTAGTAATGGCGGCGTCGCCGGTTCAATCGCTGAGCGCAACAACGCGGAAGTACACTTCTCGCACCGCGAGAAAATTCACCCAGTTGCGTAGCGCGTAGCCGCAGGTCTTCAGGTTTTCGTCCGTGTAGACGTTCGTCTTGCCGCCCGACGGGTGTACGCCGTCGGCGGAGATGATCGTGCCGTCCCATGCGTTGCCGGGCTGAAGCCGTAAACACGCGGTGTAGTAATCGACGAGCGGGACCTTGTGCTGCTTCGCTACCGCGCGAATGATCTCGTTGGCTGCTTGTACGGCTTCTTGTCGGCCACGCCGTGGCGGTATCGTGTTGAGGATGGGGATGCAATGCGCGGCCAGACATTTCTCCACGATCTGCTCCAATCCGGGCCGGTACCGCTCGGGCACCTTGCCCCCGGAAATGTCGTTGGTGCCGAGCATGATAATGGCCATCTCGGGCCGCTTCTGCTCGAGCACGTCGTCGATGACCTTCAGCACGTTGCCGACCCGCCAGCCGGAGTAGTTGCCGTACTTCGGCCCCTTGTCGCGGAATCCCTTGAGCGTGTCCCGCCATCGGCTCTGAGTCGGTCGCTTAGGGAGGCCGTCGTCGTCGATCACGTATTGGTCCGGTTCATCCCAACCGATAGGTGTCCAAAAGGCCATCGAATAGGTAATCGAGTCGCCGAGTTGCGCCACGTAACCGGCCTCACCGTTGAACTTGGCGTGTACAGTTTTCATCGGCTCGACCCAGCCGGCCTTTTCGGCCCCCAGGGCTTGAACCGAAAGAAAGGTGAAGGCTAACAAAGCAATCGCAAGTTGACAGATTCGACGTCGCATGACTCATCCTTTCGTAAAACTACCAGGGCATCTGGCGCGCAGTCCTTATCACTGCCGTTCGCCACTAGTCCTCACGGCTGAGCGTAGCGACGACGAAACCGGTTGTCAAACGGCCTCGGCCCCATTCCCGCCCGGAAGGACCCTTGCCCGGCGAACCTCCCCCGTGGCCAAAGAACTCGTCTAGAACAGGCTTCCGGGAGATGGACAAGAAGAGGGGCAGGCTACTTTGTTTCGGCCCCGAAAAGTAGCCTGTCCCTCTTTTCTGCCCCGATCCCCGGGACTTCTGGGGTTTCTTGGGGGAGAAATTTGCTTGCAATCGGCACGGTCGCGGCTTAGACTCGAACTTACGGAGTTTGAGTTGGTTTCCCGGCGTGGGCCGGGGCTTGAACGGCTGCTTTTCAGCTTTTTTGGAGTAGACAATGAACGGGGGCGATGTGTCGGCGGGAACCCGAACGGGCGGGAGATGTCTCGCCATTTGGATCTGGATGCTCGCGGCGTTGTGGCTCTCGGCAGGACCGGCGGCAGATGCGGGGGAAGGTCCGCCGCAGCGGCCGCCGGCGCAAGTGGTTACGGCCGAGGTCCAGAAACGAGAACTGCCCGCCGGAGCGGCTTTTGTCGGCTCGGTGGTCGCGTTGCGCACCAGCACGGTGGGTAGCCTGATGGAGGGGAAGGTCGTTGAACTGGCTGTCAACGAGGGCGACGCCGTGGAGGCCGGCGATCCACTTGCCCGGCTGCGGACGGAGCAGTTGGCGATCCAGATGCGCGCAGCCAAGGCGGAACTGACAATCCGTCGGCAGGAAGAGATGGTGCTGAAAGAGGCGCTGCCGTTGGAGATCGACCAGGCGCGTGCGCGGTCGGCGGCGTCGCAGGCGATGCTGAAAATGGCGGAGGCCCGTTGGCGTCGGGCCAAGCCGCTATTCGGGAAGCAGGTGATCAGCGACGCCGAAATGGAAGCGGCGGACCAGGCGATGGAGGCCGCGCAGCAGAAGGCCGTTGAGACCAATGCGGCCCTGGCGTCGGTGTCGCGGACCGAAACGGGAAAATACGCGCAGGCCGCTGCCCGAGTCCTGGCCCAGCGAGAGGAGGTCCGCCGGCTGAAAGACGACATCGAGCAGTACACGATTCGGGCGCCCTTTGCCGGCTATGTGACCAAGGAATTCACCGAGGTGGGTCAGTGGTTGGCCCAGGGTGGCCCGGTGGTCGAGGTGATCGAGATTGCCAAGGTCGACGTCGAAGTGCAGGTTCCGGAGCGATACGCGTCGCAGGTGCGGCTGGGCGCCGAGGTGGCGGTGGTGATTGAGGCGTTGCCGCAGCAGGCCAAGCTACAGAGTGGCCGGGTCGAGTTGATCGTACCGCAGGTTGACGTGCGTTCGCGGACCTTCCCGGTGAAAGTGCGGCTGGAGAATCCGGCCGTTTCCGGCGGGAGGTTGATTACCCCGGGTATGTTCGCCCGCGTTCAACTGCCGGTCGGCAAGAGCGGCAAGGTGCTGGTCGTTCCCAAGGACGCCTTGATCCTCGGAGGACGTACGCCGATGGTGTGCCTCGTAGAGCCGACGGGCAAGGGCGGGTCGTCGGACGGCGGCGTGGCGCGACGGGTGCCGGTCGAGTTGGGGTCGGCAGACGCGGACGTGATCCAGGTTCGCGGGGCGTTGCAGGCCGGGGCACAAGTCGTCACCGAGGGCAACGAGCGGGTGTTCACCGGCGATCGTGTGCATATCATGGGCCGGTATCGGCCGCCGAAGTAATCACCTGCCGGAACATTTTCTATAGAGGCCGTCATGCAACTGATTGAGGCATTTCTACCGAGGCCGTCATGCAACTGATTGAGGTATTCGTTCACAACCCGGTCAAGGTCGCGGTCGGCGTATTGCTGTTCGTGCTCTTCGGCGTGATCGGGCTGGTGCGGATGCCAATGCAGCTTACGCCCGAGGTGGAGATTCCCAAGATCACCGTTACCACGCGCTGGCCCGGAGCCGCTCCGCAGGAGGTCGAGCGCGAGATCGTCCAGGAACAGGAGGAACAACTGAAAGGGGTGGAGGGGGTTACGAAGCTCTCCAGTGAGTGCAGCAAGTCCCAAGGGACGATCACGCTGGAATTCGGGGTCGGCACCGATCTGGCGGACGCCGTGTTGCGAGTCAACACGCGGCTGCAACAGGTTCCCGAGTATCCGGAGGACGCCGACGAACCGGTCATTAGGACGACGGGCGAGAATGCCAACGCGATCGCGTGGTTTATTCTTCGCCCGTGGGTGGCGTCGGTGGACGAGATCGCGGAGTTTGTCGCGGGAAACCCCGACCTCGAGGAGTTGCTCGCGCCGGCGTTTCGCGCCCACAACTCCGGGTTGCGAACGCGCCGGCTGGAGCAGTTGGTCAGGGAGCATCCGGAGATCCAGCAGCGGATCGCCTCGCTATTGCCGAAAGAGATCGACATTCCCGCTTACCGTCTATTCGCCGAGGATAACATCAAGGCCGCGTTCGAGCGGGTCCCCGGCGTATCGAACTCGAACGTTCTCGGCGGGCGTGAAGAGGAATTGCAGGTGATTGTCGATCCGGGCCAGTTGGCCGCCCGGCGGTTGACGATCACCGACGTCCGGCGGGCGCTGCGTCAGCAGAACCGCGACACGACGGCCGGCGATACGTGGGACGG
>JABMRB010000108.1 GCA_013202865.1 Candidatus Nealsoniibacteriota bacterium
CGCAAACGCTGCCTCGCGGGCCGGGCGCTCATCACTCTCTCCGATGAAGCGCGCGGCCCCGAGCTTTTTTAGCCCCACCGAACTTTTCGACCGTTGCATGCACATTGCTGTGGTACAATGCCATGGGGAAATACAGGTTATGTAAAGGAGAATCTGAAGATGATGTTATCGAGATCGTTGTTCGGCATGACTCTGATGCTTGGTTTGACGTGCTTTGTTGCGGCCGTCGCTGGAAAGGAAGTGGCGCCGCCGCCGAACACTACTACGACGGTCCAATGGGATGGATCCAAGGGCGAACTGACCCTTCAGTACCATGGTGTCGCAATCCTCCATGCTACCGTCACGGCCAACGACACCGAGGGAAAGAGCGCTGCCGTCAAGCTCGATTTGAAGACGGGCGCCCGGGACGAGAAGGTCGAACAAACATTGGCATTCTCGGCGAGCGAGGCGAACGGAGAAGCGACGCTCGTGCTTACTGGCACGGTCACCGGCAGTGAAGAGGCTTTCCCGGCTGAAACCGAGTCGGAGGCACAAGAACGTTTTCCAATTCTCCGCAACAGCGTGGGACTGAGCCGGAACCTGCGTAACAACGCCGTCTACGATCGCCGTTGGGACTGGGTGCTGGTCGGTCCGGCAGATGGAGCGACGCGTGTCACACCGCAAGACGACGGGGAGAGCCAGCGAACTTTTGGCATCCAGTGCAAGGACACGAGTCTGCAACTCGTCTTCCGTCCGCGGTTCTACCAGAAGCACAAGAACCTGCGATTTTACGAACCGTGGACGTACAAGGTGTGGGAAGGATCCATCACAGGGTTTTGCACGTGGTGGGCCTACAAGGGCGGAATTACGCAGGACACGATCGACAACATCGTTGCCGTATTCAAGAAGAAGAATCTCGTAGATTTTGGTTACAAGTACTTGCAGATTGACGCAGGCTGGGCCACGGGAACCAGCCCCGAAGGGTATTTGAACTGGAACGACAAGTTCCCAGGCGGGCCGCAGTATATCGTTCGCAAGATCAAGGAGGCCGGCATGAAACCCGGCATACACACGGCCGTTGTCTTTCGCCCGGGCGACAAGATCGTCGGCGAGATGGTGAAGGAGCATCCCGACTGGTTCTTGCAGAAACCCGACGGCAACGTGCTCAACGCGGGGACGTACACGTTGAATCCGTTCAACGAAGACGCCCTGGACGGATTGATTCGCCCCACATACAAGGGTTTGAGCGAGCAAGGCTGGGATTATGTCAAGATCGACGGCGAGGGCAATCTCATGGCCTGGGGCTACAGTGAGTATCCGGAGTACTTCAAGAAGCACGGAACGACGCCGGGCGACGCCTTGCGCAGATTGAATCGCGCTGCGTGCGAAGAACTGGCTGATGACATCTTTGTCTTGGGATGTTGGAGCGTCAGGCCGGAGCTTGTCGGAATCGTTGACGGCTGCCGGCTGGGGCGCGATGGATTCGGTCCCGCTGAATTCCAGTATTTCAACTCCTACAACGGCGTGGTCTGGAGAAACGATCCGGATCATTGCGATATTCAGCCCGAGTGGGTGAAGAGCCGTAGTCTGCCCTGGTACATGGAATGCGTCGACAAGAAGCCGGAGGTGCCCAAGCCCGATACCGTCGTAGGACCGGATATTTCCGACACGATCGTCAGACCGTGCATCGTATCGATGGCGAGCGGCATGTTGATGCTCAGCGACAAGATGGAAGTCTATGAAGACGACAAGAACATCGAGGGCATCAAACGCGCTTCACCCGTGCTCTTTTCCGTCCCGGGCCAGTTGTATGATTACAACACCATCGAAAGCAGCCGGATCGTTCATAATACGACCGACAATCTGGAGCGTTTACCTGAACCGCGACTCCACCTTCGCCATCCTCAACTGAATCACGCTCCGCAATACGGCAAGCAACCAACTTGGTGGATGCTGGAAATCGACAGGCCCTTCGAACACTGGTCCGTTTTGGCGAGGTTCAATTGGAGAGAAATTTCTCGTCACTGGGCCCGCGAGGATCGGCCGGCCGAAGTGGTCGAATTCTCCGACTTGGGCCTGTCCGACCAAAAGGAATACCTGGTCTATGAGTTCTGGAGCCAAACGTTTCTGGGCAAGTGCAAAGGTTCGTTCACCGCGCCGGCTCAGGATCCGAACAATGGGCTTCAAGTCTTCGCCATTCGCGAGGCACGCGAGCATCCGTGGATTGTTTCGACCACGCGACATATCTCGCAAGGCGCCGTCAGTCTCTCTGATGTGAAATGGGAGGCCAATGCCGGGACCCTTTCCGGCACAAGTGCAGTGGTCGTTGGCGACCCCTACGTGCTGACCGTCTATCTGCCGGAAGGTTTTCGGCTTGCGAGCGCCCAGGCCGTCGGCGAGAAGGCGGAGATTGCGAACCAGACAGAAACCGCTACCGTTCGTATCGTGCCTTCAAAGACCGGGAATATCCCATGGAAGATGAAATTCGCCCGCTGAGGCGTCGCCGCAGGGCGCAGACTTCCTTCGGTGAACAACAACAAGAAATGACAACTATGAATACACGTCGAAATCGCCGAGAATTCCTAAAAAGGCAATTTATCAATAACCGGAGCCATTTTCGTCATCTCCTGGAGAGCCCATGTTTCTGAATCTGCCATTTCTCTTCGACTCACCCGGCCTTGCGGTGGTGCCGGTGTTCGTGAACGCCGGCGCGGCCCTGTTGCCTGCGTTGTTTGCCGGGCTGGCGAGCGCGCTTGCGTTGTTGTTCAAGCCGAAAGAGCTTTTCCGGGTATGTAGAGAGAAGCCGCAGATCCCGCTCATTGTCGTCGTGGTTGGCGTGCTGCTTTATTTTCTCATTCAGTGGATGGCCACTCCGGAAGCCATCGCCGAGACACCAAAGCGAAGAACAGGTTCAGAACTTGGACACGCGAGTACCGATTGGTCACAGGTTGCGCTGGAGGTCCTTCGACAAGAGGCACGTGGGCGACACGCGGTAAGCGTGCCGACGCCGGTAGAGCTCCCTAGCAGCGATAACGCAGGCATGTCGGCGGACAGTCCTCCCAGCGAGGGCGTCGAGAATCCGGCCGATCGCCCGCTGGTTTATCGCGGGGGTTACGAACGAAGCGGACACCAAGGTGGACCATCGCCTACCGAGCTTTCCTTGCTTTGGGAGTTCAGGCAGGACGATACGATGGTGCTTTCGTCGCCGCTTGTGTTCGGGAAGCACGTCTACTGCGCGACCGCGTATCTTGACCCGCCCGGCACGTACGGCAGCGTCTTTTGTCTCGATGCGATAACCGGAGAGTTACTCTGGGAAACGTTTCTGAAATCACCCTCTCCCGAAGTCGATTTCAAAGGGTTCTTTTCCTCGCCCGCACTGACGACCGATGGAAAATATCTGATCATCGGACAGGGGCTGCATACGGACGCCGAAGCGGAACTCGTTTGCCTCGACGCGGCTACGGGCGATGTGAAGTGGCTGCTTCCGACGCCGCTGCATATCGAAAGCTCACC
>JABMRB010000109.1 GCA_013202865.1 Candidatus Nealsoniibacteriota bacterium
GGATCTACGCGGGCGCCTCGGTCTACACGCCCGGGTCGCAGATCGTCGTCGATTCCAGTGTGCCCATCATCGCCCGGTCCTATGCCACCAGCGGCTTCGAGGGCATACCGAAATTGACCGACTTGCCCGAGTGGAGCGGCCCGACGGTCTCCACGTTCGTCTTCGAGCCTCGCGTCGACGGCCGCTACGTGTTCTACAACAATTCGGCGTACGACACGGGCGGCCCGGACGGCGACGATCTTGCGATCGCCGCCGACAAGGTGGCGCTGCGGCCGGGTGGCAAGGCCACGTTCGCTAACTATACCAGCTACACCGGCGGCATCAACGGAATCATGGTCGACCTGGCGCATCTGCCCGACGGCGTAATTCCCAACGTCGACGATTTCCAGTTCAGCGCAGGCAACGACAACGCGCCGGGCCAGTGGACCGCGGCCACCGCTCCGACTTCCGTGGCCTTTCGTCCCGGGGCCGGTGAGAATGGTTCGGATCGGGTGTCGATCATCTGGGAAGACGGCGCGATCCGCAACCAGTGGGTGCAAGTGACCGTTTCCGGGGCAGGGCTCGGGCTGGCAACCGACGACGTGTTCTGTTTCGGCAACGCTCTGGCCGAGTCGGGCGATATGGCAGCAAACGCCGACGTAACCACCACCGATCTTTTGTTGGCTCGGAATAACCCCCGCGATTTCCTCGGTCCGGCAGGACTCGACTTCCCTTACGACTACAACCGCGACACATTTGTCAACGCTATCGACGTGTTGCTGGCACGCAATAACCCGACGAGTTTCTTCGACGCCGTACAGCTAATCGATCTTGCCACGGCACCGACGCTGGCCGTGATCGACGACGTGGTCGTCGCGTCGGGAGCCCCGCTGCACGTCGCCCTGGACGGCTTCGACCCCAACGGCGACGCGCTGACCTTCTCCGCCGAGGTAACCGGCAGCGATCAGTTGACCACGCTCATTCCCGAGGGCAACCGCAGCCTGCGATTCTCCATAGGTGCCTTCGAGCAATTCGCCGGCGGCGACATGCTCCTCGAACTGTTCGAGGGACGCACCCCGCAAACCACCGGCCGGATCATCGAACTGGCCGAGTCGGGCTTCTACGACGGGCTGCTCTTCCACCGCGTAATCTCCGACTTCATGATCCAAGGCGGCAGCTCCGACGGGTTCGGGTACTCCGGGTCGGGAGTCACCTTCGACGACGAGTTCCACCGCGACCTGCAACACACCAGCAGCCGGGTGCTATCCATGGCCAACGCCGGTGACGATACCAACGACTCGCAATTCTTCATCACCGCCGTGCCCACCCGGTGGCTCGATTTCCATTACGCGGTCTTCGGCTACCTGACCGAAGGGGACGACGTCCGAGAGACGATCGCAGCCGTGCAGACCGGCGCGAGCGACCGGCCGTTGGAGGACGTGGTGATCGACTCGGCCACCGTCGAACTCGACGAAGAAAACGGCGTGCTGATGCTCTCGGCTCCGGCAGGCGCCTCCGGCGAGGCAGACGTTACGGTGACCGTCAGCGACGGCATCAACACAGCGCAGCGCACGTTCCACGTCACCATCGAGCCGGACACGCAGAACGGCAATGCCTTTCTGCTGCCGGTCGGCGACGTCCACGCGGCCGTCGATACGCCCGTGACCATTACGCTGGCGGCGTTCGACGTCGAAGGCGACGTGGACTTCGACTTTGCGCAGGACGGCGATTCCCCCATCGATTTGGCCATCGATCGCGCGACCGGTGAGTTGACGATCACACCTACCGGCGGAGTGACAGGTGTGTACGACGTCCTGGTCGGCGTGAGCGGCAACGGCTGGCAAGGCTACGACTCGCAGCACGTGCCCGTCTTCGTCCATCCCGATCCACCGACCGGCCTGGAGTTGTTACCGGCTTTCGACACAGACTATCCGGGCGACAGAATCACTGCCTTGAATAACTCGCCCGGCCAGGAGCTTGGTTTCCATCTTGACGGACTGATCCCCGGCGCCATGGTGCAGATCTTTGCCGACGGGCAGTTGATCGGCTCGGCCACCGCTAGCGGAGTTTCGATGGACGTGGTCACCGACGGCGACCTGACGCTCGACAACGGCCCGCACTCGATCACGGCCCGGCAGATCCTACCAGATCTGCAAGTGGACGTCGGCAACCGTTCTGAACTGGTTGACCTCGATAGCGTTCACTCCACCGCAGTCGACATCATCGTCGAGCTATCCGGCCTCGTCGGCGAGGCAGAGCAGCCCCGGGGCTCCATAGTGGCCAACCTGGTCTGGCTCACCGACCTCGACCAGCCAGCCACCCAGCGCTCGGCAGAGAAAGACGCCGCCGCGGACGCCGTGGACCTATTGCTGGCTGGGTTGTGGTCGTAGGAAGGCCAAAGGTCAGCAGACCATGATACTTGTCGGATTTGAAGAGTTCAAGAACCAGATGCGAGAGATCTACTCCTCCACAATCTTGTACAGATGACGTTCTCCGCGAAGGAACATCTCGCGCCCGACAATCGCCGGCGACGCGTCAATGCCTTCGGAGAGTTTGTTGATTGCCCATACGTCCAACTTGGATTGGTTCTTCATCACAAGCGTCACGCCCTCACGGCTTGTGATGTAGATGCGATCGCCGGCACGATCAATTGGAATCTTCCGTTGTTCTCGACAACACGCGGTGTGGCCCAACTTGAGACCTCGCCGCGATCGACTCGCCACTTCGTCTTACCGGTGGCAGAATCCAGAACAACCAATAACGACTCTCCCTCGTGGTCCCAGTTGACAATCAGCGAGTCACCGAAAACGACGGGCGACGTAGCTTCCCCCCAACCGAAGCGCGTCACCATGTCGCCCAGGTCGCGGTCCCACAGCAGCGTTCCTGCCAGGTTGTAGCAGAAGATACCCGGCGATCAATGCAGATCACCCTGAATTGGTAGTATGCCACTGGATTGGCGGATCACCGAGCGGCGCCAAGCCGTCGGCTCGAGGGCCTCGCCACTGGTGCCAGTTACCCAGACACTCTGTGAGGAACTCGTCGCCCAAGCAGGACGACACACCAAGACAGCAAGCCATGGTAAGAACGACGATTCTCAGCATGTTCCGGATCCTGTGGTAGAGGTTGCAGCCGCAAGAAACGAGTCAACGCTTCCGGTGACGCCGAATCAACTTGATGTACTCACGATAATCTACGACAACATCCTGTTCAACCGGCAGGACACGGTGGAGTTCACGGGCAGTTTATCGAGGGTGAACACCTAACTTTCTGATGATTCGCGGGTTGTGCCGTTTGCACCGTAAAAAAGAACGGACTGGTTCAATACGGGCCATTTTCTGGTAACAGCCGCCAACCCCTGAAGAAGCAGTCTGGCAAGCTTGCTGCGGCCGCTGGACACGGCTCCGACGACCGGCTACTCTAGATCAAGCGGCGGCAACCACGTTTTCAACGCTGTCGCCCCTATCCCCGGGAGACTCGATGGCGTAATATGGACGAGCAGACAGCTTTCGTATGCGACATCACACCGAACACTTTTCAGGAGCCGATCCCATGAAGCAAATCATTCTCTTGATCGCCTTACTTTTCGTCGGGCAATTGAGCCGGGCCGATGAACCCAAGCCACTCATCGACGTGGCATACGGCAGCCATCCGCGACAGGTTCTTGATTTTTACCAGGCGAAGTCGGACAAGCCGACGCCGGTCGTGTTCTACATCCACGGAGGCGGCTGGCAGGGTGGCGACAAGAAGACCAATCCGAAGGCCTTCCTCGATAAGGGCATCTCGGTCGTTGCCGTCAACTACCGATACGTCCGCAACGGCGTCGAAGATAAGGTTAAGCCGCCGGTCAAAGCGTCGCTGGAAGACGCCGCCCGCGCCCTGCAATTCGTTCGCTCCAAGGCGGCCCAGTGGAACCTCGCTAAGACGCGCATCGGCGCCACCGGAGGCTCGGCCGGCGCTTGCTCCTCGCTCTGGCTTGCCTTTCACGACGATCTGGCCGACCCCCGGAGCGACGACCCCGTCGCCCGCGAATCCACCCGTCTTTACTGCGCCGCCGTCAACGGAGCGCAGGTTTCGCTCGACCCGCGGGAATTGCGCGAGTGGATGCCAAACTACAGGTACGGCGCCCACGCCTTCGGTTTGCCGAACTTCCAAAGCCTGATCGACAATCGTGAAGACGTCCTGAAATGGATCAAGGAGTATTCGCCGATCGAGCACGTTTCCAAAGACGATCCGCCGATCGCGCTGTTCTACGGCGGGGAAGTTCCGGTCGTCGGCGCGTCGCCGAAAGATCCGACGCACTCCGGCATCATGGGCGTCAAGCTTGAAGAGCGTCTCAAAGCCGTGGACGTCGACGTGGTGCTTGTCCATCCGGATCGGCCTCATCCGATGTACAAGAGTTCCACGGAATACCTGATCGACCGCTTGCTCAAGTGAATCCCATGAACCGTCCTCTCGCCCTTCTCGTCTTGGCCGCCGTTTTCGCCGTCCCCTTAGCCGTCAAAGCTGCCCCGCGGCCGAACATTCTCTACCTCTACGTCGATGACATGGGTTGGGGCTCCATCGGCCCCAACGGCCAGGCCGCTCGCAGACTCAAACAACAACCGAGTGTCCTTACGCCCAATCTCGACAAACTCGCCGCAGAAGGCGTCAATTTCACCCGTGCCTATGGCTGCACGGTCTGCTCGCCGGCGCGCTCCTCTCAGCAGACGGGGTTCCACCAGGGCCACACCTTTGCCGATCGCAACGACCCCGACAACGCCAAGAAAGCAAGCCGCGCCGACGATGTTACGATGGGCGACGCGCTCGCTGCC
>JABMRB010001037.1 GCA_013202865.1 Candidatus Nealsoniibacteriota bacterium
GACCTGGACCGAGGGTAACTTTGCTCCCTGGGTCGACGACAAAGTCTGGTTGAGCGACTGGCCCGCGTTGCGTGCGAATTTCGGCAACGCGAACTATACCACCCCAGTACGGGAAGTCGGTCGTCGAGATCGATCCCGAGGGCAAGACGGTGTGGTCGGTCGGCCACGAGCAGCTTCCGGCGGAGTTCGAGCCGCACTATTTCGCCGGCATCCAGCGATTACCTAACGGCAATACGGTCGTTGCCAACTACGCCGGAAAGCCGCAGTTCTTCGAGGTCACGCCGAAACACAAGGTGGTATGGCAGGTCGACGATCCAAAGCTCAGTGCGGTAGCCGGGCACTTGATTCTGGACGTCGAAGGCGAACCGTTGCGATAGTCCGAGGCGTTGAGCCCGGGCGATTTTCAACTGGTGTTCGCCCCAGACAAAGACCGTCTCGGTACCTTGGGGCGGCGCCGTATCTGCCCAAAAGGCCGCCCCCTCTGATGATTTGACAACCGCCGTCTCGATGGTTATGGTGGGGGCTGCCGCTGCAACGATCTGAGTCTCCACCCCAGGGGATGCGATGAAGATGCGAACTGGTAGTCTGGCCGCTTGTTGTCGAACGATGCGGGGCATGGCGAGAGGCGATTCTCACGGGCCACCGGGGCCGGGGCTCCGCCGGCTGCGGTTCGAGCAGTTGGAAGGCCGCCAGATGCTCGACGGGGTGCCGCTGGCAGCGGGGGCCGCTGGGCCGTCGGTCACCGGCGAGTTCGTGGCGGTCAATTCGCCGATGTATTCGGTCTCGTCGGAATCGGTCCAAATCCTCACGCCCGGTGGCACCTTCGTCGATTCCATGACCGCGGAAATCACGACCACCGCCGCCGACGCGACCATCCGCTACACGCTCGACGAAACGCTCCCCGTGGAGTCGTCGCCGCAGTACAACGGTCCGATCACGATCACCACCACACAGCAGCTCCGTGCCCGAGCGTTCCGGCCGGGTCTGTCGCCGGGACCGGTGGCTACGGAGACCTACGTGGCGTTGGGCGACAGCTACGTGCAGAACTTCACGTCCGATCTGCCGATCATCGTGCTCGATGATTTCGACGGCGGGAGGCCCTCGTCGGAAAAGCCCGCCTATATGGCAGTCTTCGATACCGTCGGTGGTCGCAGTACGATGACGACCGGGATGGACGTCGAGTCGCGAATCGGTATCGACGTCTATGGTGCCGACATCAGCGGCCGGGACAAGGCATCCTACGCGATCGAAGCCTGGCAGCAGGAGATCAACGACGGCATCGACGTCGCGCCGCTGGGAATGCCCGCCGATTCCGATTGGATGCTCTACGGCCCCTACAACTTCGACCGGGCATTGATCCGCGATCCCTTCATGTACGAACTGAGCAATCAGGTGGGCCAGTACGCCGTGCGAACGCGGTTCGTCGAAGTGTTCTTCAATATGGGCGGCGGCTCATTGCAGCAGGACGACTATCGGGGCGTCTACGTCCTCATGGAGAATATCAAGCGTGGCCCCGACCGCGTCGACGTGGCGAACCTCGAACCGGGTGACAGCGCCGAGCCGGACATCACGGGGGGATACATCCTCAAGGTCGGCCGCCGCGCCCCGGGTGATAGCGGCTTCTCCGCCGGTGGACAAGGTGCCCTCAACTACGTCGACCCCGAGGAACGTAACGATATCACGACGGCTCAGGGAGACTACATCAAGGACTATATCGACGACTTCACCGACGCGCTCAACAGCCCGTATTACAACGACCCCGATCTGGGCTACGCCGCTTACCTCGACGTCGATTCCGCAATCGACCATAACATTCTCAAGATGCTGGCGAAAGATCCCGACGCTTTCCGGCTCAGCGGCTACCTCCACAAGGACCGCGAAGGTCTGCTCCAATATGGGCCGATCTGGGACTTCGACCGCACCATGGGCTGCGACGCCGACTTTCGAGCCTGGAATCCGATCGGTTGGAATCCCAACGGAATGGACTTCTTCGGCTATTCCTGGTTCAACCGGCTCTTCGAGGACATTGACTTCCAGCAACGGTACACCGATCGATGGCAAGAGTGGCGTCAAGGGGCCTTCAGCACGGCCAACATGAACGCCATCATCGATTCGATGGCCGCGCAACTCCAGGAGGCCCAGGTCCGCAACTTTGACCGGTGGCCCGGCGCCAGACCCAAAGACAATTCCCCTTTCCCGAGCACCTTCCAGGGGGAAATCGACTGGCTGAAAGAATGGCTCCAGCGGCGAACCACGTGGGTCGACGAGCAATTCGCCCCCATGCCCGGGATCAGCCACGGCGGCGGTGTGATTACCGACCCCGTGGCGGTCGCGCTGACGGTTCCCAGCAACACCACCGTTTACTACACGACCGACGGCCACGATCCCCGCAACTCCGGCGGCGGGATCTACGCGGGCGCCTCGGTCTACACGCCCGGGTCGCAGATCGTCGTC
>JABMRB010001038.1 GCA_013202865.1 Candidatus Nealsoniibacteriota bacterium
CGGCACGTCGGCGATCGGCTCGACGGGGCTGGGACGACGCCGCAAGGCCATCAGATCGGTGTGGATCTCGTGCGGCGTCCGCTCGCGTTGCTCGTGGCATCCCACGCAGCTTGTCGTTTCACCCGGCTGCATGACCACGAAACTGTGCATCCGCTTGACCGAGACGTCGTTCTCGTCCAGCGCGACGAAAAACAACGACTGCAACGCGGGCAGGTCCATGTAGGCCGATCCGTCGGACTCGACCGGCACGGTGCCGACGATCCCGGCCAGCGTGAACGACCCACCGATGGTCAACGGCTCCATGCCGCCGGAGAAATTCACCGGCTTGGGAAGCTGCTTCAACACGAGCAGCTTCTTGATCGCCCCGCGCTCGACGCCCTCCATGCTGCGGCCTTCGTAGATGTCTTCGAGGATCAGTCGCCCGGTGGGGGTGGCCAGGTCGGTTCGCTCGGGGATGATGCGTTCGCGTGGCCGGGGCGTCAGCGGTCGCGGCTCGTGGCACTGCAAGCGACTGTCGGCCTCGGGCAGTGCGTAGATCAGTTCGGTCTCGCCTTGCCCGTTCATCACGAAAAGCCCCCGGCGATGGGCGACCAGAAAGCACTCCTCGCTCAACGGGTAGGGGTCTTTCCAGTTGGCGTCCTTGCTGACGTTGCGGCTGAACGCCCGATCGTCGGGGCCGTTGGTCGGGTCGACGATGCTGACGAATCCGAGGTGTTCGGGGCGACCGTGCCCGGGTGAGAACGACGAGACGATCTTCTTCGTGCCGGGGATCGGCTGGGCATCGAGCATCGCGATCCCGCCGTGCAGGTTGCCGAAGTAGGTCATCAGGCCCGTGCCGTCGGGGTTGGTCGTCCAGAGGTGATGGAAGTGGACCTGGCTGCGGTCCACGTACTCCCAACGCATGTAGAGGACCCGTCCGTCGGGCAGGATGCAGGGGGTGTTGTCGTGGTCGTTGTTGCTTGAGAGCATGCGGACGTTCTGGCCATCGCCGTCGCACCGGTAGAGCGAGGCCACGCGGGTGTGCCAGCAGTTGACGTACCGCCGGCAACGCGACGAGCAGAAGACGATACTGCCGTCGGGGCAATAGGTCGGCTCGATGTCGTCGTCCGGGCCGTCGGTCAACTGTTGCAGGCCGGTGCCGTCGATGTTGATTTCGTAGAGGTGGAAGGGGTGCGTGCCGCCTTTGCGATAGGCGAAGAGGATCTTCTTGCCATCGTAGTGCATCTGCGGATCGCGAACGCCGCCCCGGGCGTCTTCGAGGATAACTTGCAGCTTGCCCGTGCGGAGGTTCAACCGGCAGAGCCGCCCGCCTTCGCCGTATCCCCAGTAGACGCCGTCTTCCTTCTTGAAGCCCAACTTCTGGGCCGGGGTGTCCATGTGGTTGGCGTAGTTGCCGAAGGTAACGTACCAATGGTCGCGGCCCGGTACGCGGACGGCAAAGATGATCTCATCGACCTTGGCCATCGGCCCGTCGAGGAATTTTTGTAGCATGGGCCCCGGTTGATACTGCGGGGCGGCCTCCGCTTCGGCCGCATGGGACCGGGCCGAGAGGAAGATAATCGCACAGCCTACCGTGACCGCCGTCAGGGTCGACATCCAGCGTACTCGCCCGAGACACTTCATATCAGCACTCCTTTTGTGTTGTCGAATCGCACCGGTTGCCCGCCGCCCCCCGATTATAGCGTCAACCGCTGAAAACCCATAGCTCGTCGGTCGACGCTTGCTGTATTTTCCGCTTTCCGGCCGTTTTTCCCTTGTGTGAGGCTGGCGGTTCCACCGTTCGTGGCTTGACGACTTGGTTAGGGTGCTTTATTACATGGGATATCCCGCGAAACACTATCCCCGCATGCAATGCGGGGGCTTTGGGGCTTTGACGCGATCCGCAACCACCTACCGGAGAAACCGCCATGAACCGATTTCCTTTCCTTGCCGTGCTGACTGCCGCGGTCTTGTTGACCGCAGCGCGCTCGACGCCGGGCGCCGAACCGTCTGACGAGGAACTCTTTGCCGGGGCCGACGCGCGGATCGAGAAACACCGCAAGGCCGATGCGGTGGTCGTCGTTATCGACCGCGACGGCAAACCGGTGCCCGGGGCGAAGGTCGCGGTCGAGCAGACGCGGCACGCATTTCTGTTCGGCAGCAATATCTTCCAATGGGGTGAACTGCCCAACGACCAGTTGCAGACCGCCTATCGAAAGCACTTTGCCGAGCTGCTCAACTTCGCCACGTTGCCGTTCTATTGGACCTCTTACGAGGGAGAGAAGGGCAAACCGCGACACGAACCAACCGAGCAGGTCGCCCGATGGTGCAAGGAGCATAACATCATCACCAAGGGCCATCCGTTGGCGTGGAACATGGGCGACCCGCGGTGGCTACCCGACAACCTCGAGGAAATCCGCCGGTTGCAGATGGCCCGGATCGACGATTGCGTGACGCGGCTGCACGGGCTGATCGACCGTTGGGACGTGGTCAACGAGGCCACGCACTTCGACCGGCCCGATTTCGCCGAGCGCCGCGCACCCAAGCACACGGCGATGTGGAAGAAGGTCGGGCAGATCGAGTTCACCCGCGAGTGCTTCGTCCACGCCCGCAAAGCCGGGCCGCAAGCCACGCTGTTGATCAACGACTACCGCACCGACCCGGCCTACGAACGTGTGATCGAGAAATTGGTCGACGCCGAGGGCAAACGGATGTACGACGTGATCGGCATCCAGAGCCACATGCACGGCAGCACGTGGAACAACCGCAAGATCTGGGACGTCTGCCAGCGATTCGCCCGCTTCGGCGTACCGCTACACTTCACCGAAACCACGATCCTCTCCGGCGAGCGCGGCTGGCAGCGCAAGCCACCATGGCCGTCGACCCCCGAGGGCGAAGCCTGGCAGGCCAAGGAGGCAGTGCGTATCTACACGATGCTCTTCTCCCATCCGTCGGTCGAAGCGCTAACCTGGTGGGACTTCTGCGACCACTACGCCTGGCAAAAAGCCCCCGCCGGTTTCCTACGCAAGGACATGACGCCTAAGCCAATGTACGAGGAGTTGAAGAAGCTGATTAAGGGGAAGTGGTGGACGAAGACTTCCGTGCAGACGGACCGAAACGGTGAGGCGAAGTTCCGGGGAGTCTTGGGAGATTATGAACTTGGAGTAACGGCGGACGGAAAGAAGGTCACCGGCAAGTTCACGCTCGTCAAGAAGACGCCGAATCGCTGGGTGGTGAAGGTGGAGTAGGGTGCGTGAAACGCACCATGACGTACAAACCGGGTTCGGTGCGTTGCACGCACCCTACTACTTCACCGGCACCTCAATCAGCGGCGTCGGGAGTTTCTCGCTGGTTAGATAGAGCGTCTTGCCGTCGGGGCCGTAGCAGATCGATTCGCCTTGGACTCGCTCGGGTACCCGGATCAACGCCGGGCGACGGGAGAAGGCGGTGGCCCAGGTTTCCTTCTCACCGCGGGTGTATTCGTAGGCGTTGCCGTAGGTGAGTACGACCGCGCGGCGGCCGTCGGGCGAGACGTCCATGGCCGTTACTAACGGAATCTTCAACGTGGCAATCTTCTTCGCCGAGGTTGCCTGCTTAGGATCGTTCTTAGGCCAGACCAAGGCGTAGACCAGACACTTCGACTCGCGCTCTTTGGTCACCAGCAGGATCGTTCGGTCGCTCGGGTCGATCGCCAGCGCCTCGCAATTGCGATGGTCGTCTTCGTAGCTATAGTTGATGACTTGCACGATCGGGGTCTCGGCGAGCGACACGCCCTTGTCCGCGTCGATCGGCGGCTCCTCGATCAGGTAGAGGATCTGGATCGTGGCGGCCAGGCCGTTGTTGCCCGTGTCGCCAACGAGGAGGTAGTGCTTTCCGTCGCGGGAGAACGAGGCGACGTCCTCGAAATCGAACGCCTGGACGTCTTTCAAGTCGCACCAGCCGAGGTCCTTGCCTTGGCGGTCCAACGCGTAGAGCCGGGCCAGATCGCCCGAGTCGTTGTGGGTCCAGAACAGGCCCGGCCGGCTCCGCGAGCAAGCCAATCCGCTGCTCTCGTCGATCATCGAGTTGGCCAACGCGCAGAGTTGCTTGCCCGGGCCGTAGAGGACGGTGCCCGGTTTGTCGGAGACCTCGACCTTGAGTGCCGCGCGGCGTCGCTCCACTTCTTTGCGGACGTACTCCTGATCGGCCCTGCTGAACCCCTCCAGCGGCATGGCGAACGTCTGCCCGTCGACACGTTTGAGGATCACCTTGCCGTCGTTGAGGCCGGAAAACTCGGCCTCGACGGTATGCCCTCCCGTGGCGTCGGTCCAGACACGGTCCTCGGCGGTCGTCGCGGATGCGAGCAGCGCGACGACTATCAGCGTGAGCAGGTTCTTCATCATGTCGATATCCTTAGCGAGCCGCGGGGTTTACCCCCGCGCAGTTGGCGTTTGAGCTTTGAGCTTTGAGCTTTGAGCTTTGAG
>JABMRB010001039.1 GCA_013202865.1 Candidatus Nealsoniibacteriota bacterium
ATCGGCATCGTCATCGCCCTGGCGGCCGTGATCGGAAAATGCCTGATGGACAGCGGCGCGGCCGACCGGATCGTCCGCTCGTTCTTGAAGATCTTGGGCGAGAAGCGGGCCCCGGTGGCGTTGATGGGAAGCGGGTTCGTGCTCTCGATGCCCGTCTTCTTCGATACGGTCTTCTACCTGCTGGTGCCGCTGGCCCGTTCGCTCTGCCGACGCACGAAGAAGAACTACATCCTCTACGTGACAGCCATTGCCACCGGCGGCGCGATCACCCATACGCTGGTGCCGCCCACGCCCGGCCCGCTGCTGATGGCCGGCAACTTGGGGATCGACGTCGGCAAGATGATCCTCGTGGGGATTATGATCGGGCTGCCCACGGCCCTGGTCGGCCTGCTGGTCTGCCGCGTGATGAACCGGCTGATGGACCGCCCCATGCGGCCCTACAGCGGCGAACCGGAGCCGGAACCGCTGGGCGACGACCAGTTGCCCGGGCTTCTGGTCTCGCTCGCACCGGTCCTGTTGCCCGTGCTTCTGATCTCCGCCAGCACGGTGGTCCGAACGATCGCCGACGCCGAGCACGCCGCGCAGATTCGTGAAGCGGACGTTGCCGATTGGCCCCGGCTATGCACGACGCTATCGGCAGCCGATGCTAACACCGAGTCGCCCGCCGGCCGGGTGATGGAACTCCTGCCGGCCGACGTGAAGCCGTCGCTTGCCGCCGTCGCCTCCGGCCAGTACGAGGACCAGTCCGAGGCCGACGTGCGAGCCGGCCTGAACACGATGCTCGCGAACCGCGAGTTCTACGACGAGGACGCCTTTCTCGGCGTTAAGCTCTCTGCACCGGCCAAGAAGATGCTGGGTAAGAACCGCGCCCGGCTGCCCAACGCCGAGGTGGAACGTCTCAACCGGCTGCTGCTGGAGGCGGCGTTTGTCGACCAGATCGGGCCCCACTTCTGGGAAACACCGCGACGCAAGGCCGCCAACGTGACGGCCCTGTTCGGCAACGCCAATCTGGCCCTGTTACTCTCCGCGGCGATTTCCATGATCGTGCTGGTCCGCCAGCGGGGACTGACGTTGAAGCAACTAGCTTCGACGACCGAAAACGCCCTGATGAGCGGCGGCGTGATTATCCTGATCACCGCGGCCGGCGGGGCGTTCGGCGGGATGCTGCGGCAATGCGGCATCAAGGACGCCATTGAGGACATGGTCCCGGCCGGCGGCGGCGACGTCGGGTTCATCATGCTTTGCCTAGGGTTCGGCGTGGCCGCGCTGATGAAGGTGGCCCAAGGCTCCGGCACCGTCTCGATGATCACCACGTCGGCCATGCTCGGCGCGATGGGCGTCACCTCGACGATGCTCGGCTTCGACGTCGTCTACCTGGCCGCCGCCATCGGCGCCGGGTCGCTGGTCGGCTCCTGGATGAACGACAGCGGCTTCTGGATCTTCGCCCGAATGAGCGTGCTGACGGAAACCGAAGTTCTCAAGACGTGGACGATCTTGCTGTCGATCCTCGGCGTGGTTGCCTTCGGGTTCACGCTGTTGGCAGCCTGGGTGTCGATGATGCTGTGAGCGCCGCGTGTAGCTGGACCTCTCGTTCCCAGGCAGAGCCTGGGAACGAGATCGCGAGCGGTCACCTATGGGAAACCGAGGCCCTTGGTCGTCGTCCGAATGCGGCAGAGGTAGTCGTCGGCGGTGAGGTAGAGCACCGTGCCGTTGTGGGCGAAGCCGCAGTTGGCGGTCGCTACGCCCGGGTTGATCCGGCCGAGCAGCGTGCCGTCGGGGGCGAAGATGTTTACGCCGCCCGGGCCGGTGGCGAACAGGTTGCCGGCCACGTCTACCTTCAGCCCGTCGGGCAGGCCCTTGAGGTTCTCCTTGCCGACCAGCCGAGTAGCGTCGTAGAAGACCCGGCCGTCGGCGAGCGTGCCGTCGGCCTTGACGTCGAACGCCATCCAGACGGCCTTCTTCGGATCCGACTGGGCCACGTAGAGCGTCTTTTCGTCGGGCGAGAAACCGATGCCGTTCGGGCGGGTCATCTCCTTGGTCAACAGCGTGACCTCGCCGTCGGTCGACAGGCGATAGACGCCGCAGAAGTCCAGTTCCCGCTTCGCGTCCTTGGCCAATCCGTAGGGCGGGTCGGTGAAATAGAGGTCGCCGTCGGACTTGTCGATCGCGTCGTTGGGACTGTTGAAACGCTTCCCGTC
>JABMRB010001040.1 GCA_013202865.1 Candidatus Nealsoniibacteriota bacterium
CCGTGTCCAGTGTCGGCCCAGCACAGTCGCCTAGATCATCAGCCCGGTCTTGCGGCAGCGGCGGTACTCCATGGCCGGGTTGTAGTTGAGAATCTTGCTCGTATCCTCGTTGTCCGGGTTGCCGGCGCGGACGATCTTCGTAGCAGCCAGTCCGGCAGTAACGCCGGCCGCCGCCGCGGCCCCGCTACGCACGAATTCCCGTCGAGTTACCTTCTGAGCCATGCGAAAACTCCTTCGTCACCAGGGTGGGAAGCCGCAGCATTGCGTGCCGCGGATTACGTTGAGGGCGGGATCGGTACAACACCGACAAGCTACCATGCTAGCCTGCGGTCGGCCGTCTTGTCAATAGAATGGGCCAAACCGGCACAAAGCACGGCAAAGTACGGCGGTGTTACGGAACCCGGACTGCGTGTTATTCGCGCGAGCCACCATCTCGTAGCTACGTTCGCCAGAACGTGGACATGCCCGAGGGTTACGACCGTTGTATCAAGAACGTGCGTAGGGGCAATCCGAAAAGCCCGTCGATTGCATCGACGGGATCCCCCCGACGCAGTCAGGGGGCGTTTCGACGTCGTTTCATTCCTCGGAATCGCCGGGCGCGCTCACCTCTTCTTGCTCCACTTCAATCCACCGTACACCGACGTCGACCCCCTGGCCGCCTCGGGTTTGGCGGCAGTGGACGGCCAGCGTGTTGGAGCCCTCGCGGAAGAGCGCCAGCCGGGCCTTGGATACCGGTCGCTGTTGATAATTGCGAACGTAACCGGTCGCCTTGTGCAGCAGCTTGCCGTTGACGTAGATTTCGGCGTCTTCGTCGTGGAAGTAACGTAACACCACGCCCACCGGCCGAGCGGGAAACTCGAACTCGGTGCGGAGCCAGATGTCCGGCGACTTCCATGGCGTGCCCACGGCAATCGCAGGCGCCGGCCCGCTGCCGAAGCCGCCCTTGCCCGTCGGCCAGGAGGAATCGTCGAACTCGTGCCCCGCCCAATCCTCGGGCGGCTTCTCGGTCGTGTATCGCCACGCGTGTCCGTCACTCTCGCCCGTCTTCACCCCCTCAACAATCCGGCTTTGTTCTAAGAGCCGATGGATCGCCACCGGTTGTGAAGACGTCCAGCCCATGGCCCGCGGCATCGGCTTGGCCGTCTCGATGATCAACGTCGGATCGATCGGATAACGCCCCAACCGCCGGCCGTAGATCGACAACCCGTGTTCGTCGAGCGTCCGGATCGACAGCGGAAAGAACTCCTTCTCTCGCACCTCCGCGCGCAACGCCTCGTTCTCCGTCAGATCGACTTTCTGGCGTACCAGGTAACCGTAGCTGCCGTGCTGATAGCGGGCCTGATGCGAGAGCACACCGCGCGCGTCGGCCGGATCGTCCGGCAACGCCAACTCCCACGTGTCGCGGCCCAGCAGTCGAATCGCTACCTTGCCCGCGTACTTCCGTGTTTGTGTTTGTGGGTAGTCGAGCGACTGGCGCCGGGCGGGCCAGTCCAACCGCTGGTCGTCTGCCTTGGTAGCCATTTCGGCCATCAGCACGATCCGGCTGGGAATCGCCTCGCGAACGAACTTGGGCAGCGCGACGTGATACTCCACTTCGCACTTGCCGCCGGTGTAAAACTTGCCGCGGTTATCGAGCCACTTCCAATCCGGCTCGTCACTGCGAAACGCCGTAAAGTCGTCCGGGCTGAACCGCACCGCCACCAGCCGCGGGCTGAGCACCTCGACGCGTGCAGCCTCCCGGGACGGTCCGCGCCGGCCGTCTGTCGCGTCGCCGACGTCCTGACGGACGATCAGGTTGACGAAATTGGCCCCGATCCGGCAATCGTCGTCGTCCAGCAGTTCCAACGTCAAGGCGCCGACAAACGGCCGGCCCTTGGGCACGCGCACCTCCAGCGGCTCTTGAAACGTCACTCGGCATCGGTCCCACACCGTCGGGCGTTGCTGCCGCGGCGTACTCACCGTCCGGCCCAGGTCGTCCGTGCCGACGATCCTCCAGGCCAGCGTCGGCGTCACCTTCCGCCGAGAAAAATGGCTCACGAAGACCGGCAACGTGAACCGCTCGCCCGGGGCCGACTCAATTGCCGGCGGGGCGTCGTAGCCGACGAAATCTGCGCCCTGCAAGTCGGCAATCGTCATCGCCGCAACAAACGCGTCGTAACCGAACTCCTTGGCCGACCGGTCGTAGTTCAGTACGCCGTTGTGCTCCCATTCGACGTCGGTCAACTCGGTGTAGACGTAGCCCTGGATCAGTTCGTGCCGGCGAAGCTGCGTGGTCAGATGGCGAAATCCCCAGGAGACGTCCCGATCGCCGCCCCTGGCCGAGATCGCGCCGTATTCCGAATTCAACAGCGGCGCCGTGTCCTGAACTCGCCCCGGCACGTAGTTTAGCGGCGAACCGGGCCGCGTGTTCTCGACGATCTGCTCGATGTGATCCCGAGCCCGGCGATAGTCGTCGATGTAGAAATGCCACGAGTTCAAGTCGGTCTTCACGTGATCGTATCGGCAGGGTGAATTATCCTCCACCAACCGGGACGGATCGAGCCGCTGCTTCACCTCGGCAAACGTCCGCAGCACCCACGCCTGCGTGTCGCGGTCCTGCTTATAGTCGTTGCCACCCAGGCCCCACGTCTCGTTGAACAGGCACCAGGCGATGATCGACGGATGGTTCACGTCGCGCGCGATCGTAGCGCGCATCGTCTGTTGCCAGGCAAGACGCGCCCGCGGACTCTGCCGAAACGGACAAGGCATGTCTTCCATGATCAGGACGCCCGTTCGGTCGGCCCAATACAGCCGCCGCGGCTCTTCCGACTTGATGTGGATCCGCAGGAAATTGAACCCGGCCTCCTTGGCTAACTCCATGTCGCGCCGCATGAACTCGTCGCTCGGCGCCGTGTAGATCCCGTCCGGATTGAACGACTGATCCAATGCGCCGCGGAGATAGACCGGCTCGCCGTTGAGCAAGATCGACTCGTGCGGCAACTCGCCGTGGCGACCCCGCCCAATTGTGCGCAGGCCGAAGTACGTCTGTACCACGTCTATGCTGTCGGGGTCTTCCGTGCTGTCGGGGCCCACCAGCCGAATCGTCAAGTCGTATAAGTGCGGACCCTCGGGTGTCCACAGTTTCGGGTCTCGGACGGGTAAGACGGCCCGGTGCCGGCCTCGCCCGGCGGCAAGCGTTAACTCGGCCTTGTGTTGCTCGACGGTCGCGTCGGGGGATTCGAGTTGAATCTCCACCTTGCCGTCGGCTCCGACCACGTCCAACTCGACCACCACCGACCACTTCCGATCCAGGCAAACCGGCGTTAGTCGCAGCCGCGCGACGTGCGTTGCCGGCCGGGCCTCCAGCCACACCGTCTGCCAGATGCCGCTGACCGGCGTGTACCAGCCGGGAACCTGCTTGCCCAGTGGCAACTCCCGATCCGTCGCGTCGAACGCGCGGACCGCAATCGTCGCCTCCTTGCCCGGTGCGACCAACTCGGTCACGTCGAACTGAGCCGGCGTGTATCCTCCCTCGTGCCGTCCGACTTCCTGCCCATTGACCCAAACCCGGGCCTCCCAATCGACTGCCTCGAACCGCAGCCACACGTGCTTGCCCTGGAAATCGCCGGGCACCTTGACCGTGCGGAAGTACCAGCCGATCTGCTGGCCCGTGGTATCCTCGATTCCCGATAGCTTGCTCTGCCAACAGAAGGGCACCATAATCCGCCGGTCGAAACCCTCCGCAGTGGCGAACCACCGCTGATCCACGCCCCGGTCCTCGGGATCGAAGCGGAACTGCCACTCCCCGTTCAGACATAACCACGCCTGGCGCCGAAACCCGGGCCGCGGATGCTCGCTGCGGGGGACCTCTTCGGCAGACAGGCCGACGGTTGCTGCCATCGAGACCGCCGCCAAAACGGCCCATCCCATCACCGTGCTGAACCATCGAGTTCGCGTCATGCGTATTGTTCCTATGCTGCGGGGGGCCTTTTTTGAGATTTCGCCGCCTAGAAAGTATAGCTCTCCCGTCGCGTAGCTGGATTCGCAAGAATTCAGTCGTCGCCCCATTTGACTGAATTCTTGCGAAGTCGCCCCATTTGACTGAATTCTTGCGAATTCGGCTACCCGAAGTTTGGGCGCCCGCAAAGCACTACGCACAACGCCCCAAGTGTCCGCAACGTTGAAGTTGGCGGACTCGACACGCCAGGCAAGGCATCTGAACCAGTCCGCCGCACTCAGGGCAACGCCGCGGCGGACCGGACGGAGCGGTAAAGTCGTCCGACGGTCGACTTCGACGGGCAGCGTAGTCCGGCCGCCTACCCCGGGCGATCGCGTTGACGGTCCCGCGGCTCACGCCCAGGCCCCGGGCAATCTGCCGTTGCGAGAGGCGGCCTTCGGCCAGCATTTCCCGTATCTCACTGACTACTGTCACGGTGATCATCGCACACGTCCTCTCTATTGCTTGAATTACAGGCCAATTCGGCCATTGGTGCATGCCCCACCATCGGGCTATTCGGTTCAAGCAAAGCAACTAGAGGCAGGGCAGTTCCATAGGCAACTCGGACAAGCTAGCACTAAAGGTACATTTTTGCAACCATAGTTTTGGACACTTTTACCGGTTAATGCCACAACGCTTTCTCGCCATCCGGACGTCGACTCCGCGTATTCTGTTCAAATCTCCTGGACATCCAGGCGGCGACCGGCTATGATAACGGGCATCGCACTGCTTTCGCCCGCTTGCTTGTTCCCATCAAACAGCTTCCGTCATGACTCTCGAACCGTACAGCCCGGAAAAACTCGACCAGTTCGCCCTAAATCTGCTCGATTTAGCGGCAATCCTGCGAATAATGGCAAATGAAAGCCGGGAACATGGGATCACCGATTTGTCGCTACACGACAAGAAGGCCCAGGAATGGCTCAGTAAATTGGACCACTGGGCCCACAAAGTCCAGGGCGAGGTTCAGATGCAAATCGTCCAGGCACGAGCCAGCCGCCGGGCTCGCGCCGTCGATCGCCGCGAGTAGAAGCGTCCTTCACTGCGACCAATTCAATGGGCGGTATTCTGTAGATACTTTTGGTCATTTTCTCAGCATGGCCACCTCGCGATTCGGAGCATCGCGGCGATTCTGCTAGTTAAGAAGCGGGGAGCGGTTTCCCGCGTTGAATGACCCAACTCGGCCAATCTGAGGCCGGCACTGCCCAGAGGTCGATAACAGCAGTAGAAACGGACGCCTTCCGGGCGGGGGCCGAGCATTCCTCTTGATATACGGCTGAAACCATGATGCCCCACTACTTAGTCCACCCGACGGTTAGCCTGACTTTCCTTGCCGTTTGTTGTCTTGCGGCCGAGATTCTGGTTCGGCAGCGGCGCGGCGGTTCCGGAATTCCGCCTCCGCCGAGCCATGCCCCGGCGCGCCATTTCGACCCGGGTTCCGTCACTTCCGTGCTCTCTGTCGTACCAGATGGGGCCATGCCTAATGGGGCTGCTACGACGCGGCATGGCCGTCACCGCGGAAATCCTCGGAAAGACGGCGGGGGCATGCATTGATCGAGAAACATCCCAAAAACACCATCGGCAGCGACACCGGCACGGCAAACCGGTGTCGCTGTCTTGTTGCGCATGCCGGGTAGCTGGATTCACTCGCCCGGCTCACCGATTGACCGCAGATAGCCGGCCAGGCGGTTCTGTAGATCGATCAGGTTCTGCCACTGCCGCTGTTCCAGCGTTACCCGAGGGGACTTGCCCTTGGACTTGCCCTTGCCGGTGGGTTTGACGGTTCTCACCAGTCCCCGAAGTCTCAAATGGAAATACTGAAGAAGCTCGGCGATCTGGGCTGTCTGGCCAGGGCTTAGCGAGCTGGGTAGCTCGGGAGAAATGAGCGTGTGCAGCGTGGTTCGGGCGTCCGGGTCGTCGGACCAGCCCAGCTCGAATTCCAGCGATACTGACTCGCCCGACCCGCCCGACTCGTCCTCCTCGTCTTCGTCCATCTTTACCCCTTCTGAGAGATCGACACCCCTCAGTTCGGCTAGACGCCGGGCGATCTGCTCCCGGGAACCGAATACCAGCACGGTTCGCCCTACCGTGACCACGTCGCCCGGGCGGAGCATCCAGAGCTGCACGTTCTCGCCGTTGACCTTGGTGCCGTTGGTGCTTTGCAGGTCGGTGAGAACGACCGCTGCGTCGTCTTCCTGGATTTTCAGATGGAACCGGCTGATCCGTTCGTCGTTGAGCTGAACCGGGTTGCCCTCCTCGCGACCGATCGTCAGGGGCGTCGGCACGTCCTCGAAGACGCGTCCCCGATCGGCTCCGTCCAACACCCGTAATGTAATCAGTGCCATGAATCGCTCGCACAACGCGTTGCCGGCCTGCCAAGATTATGCCCCTTTGTAGCATAAGTACGCGCCGGGTCAAGCGGTTCGTAGTACCGCCTTCAGGCGGAAGGCGCCTTGCCGGGGCACGCCGAGATGGCCCGCATTCCGGCTGAAGCCGGTACTACGAACAAAAATAGCCGGGCAATCGCCGCGAAGGCGGTTGCCCGGCCGGGGGTTTGCACTACGGCTTGCCGTGAAGCCGTGGATTATCGCTCGCGCTTCTGCTCGACCAACTCTTTGAGCAGTTCCCGCATCTCGTTCATCTCACGGCGCATCTGATTGATCTGCTCCTGCATGTGGCCGATCGCCTCCGGGTGTTCCGGACGGGGCTGGTCACGGCGGGGCTGATCGGGGCGGGGCTGATCGCGGCGGGGCTGATCGGGGCGGGGC
>JABMRB010000110.1 GCA_013202865.1 Candidatus Nealsoniibacteriota bacterium
CTGCAACTGGCCGAGTGGTTACGTGCATGATCTGCCGCCGATCTTCTGGTGGGAAGGGCCCGATGGCTCACGCGTCCTGACCATGTATTCGAGCATCTATGGAACATGCACCGCCTTCTGGCCGTGGGGTGGAAAAAAGGATCCGAACATCGGCCACAACCTGCTGCCGCCGCCGGATTGGCCCTACAAAACCTGGCTCGCCCTCATCGTCACCGGCGACAACTCCGGCCCGCCGAAGGCCGACGGCGTCAAAGCGATCTTCGCGGAAGTCGCGCAGAAAATGCCCGCCGCGAAAGTCCGCATGGGCACGATGGGGGAATTCGCCGACGCCATCCTTGCCGAAAAACCCAACCTGCCGGTGGTGAAGGGTGAAACACCCGACACGTGGATTCACGGCTGTATGAGCGATCCCGGCGGGATGCGCACCGCCCGCAACATCGGTCCGCTGATGTCGGCCGTGGAGGTGCTCAACACCCAACTCCGCGGTTGGGGCGTCCCCGTCGCCGACCCCGGCAAGGAACTGGCGCGTGCCCATGAGCAGGCCCTTCTCTACAACGAACACACCTGGGGTGGCGCCGCCGGCGTCAGGGTCTATGGCGAAGCGTTCCAAAACATCCCGGCGGAAAAGCACCGGAACCTCGAAGGATCGTGGGACGACAAGACCAACTACATCCGCAGCGCGGGCGCAATCACGACGTCGTTGTTACAGAAGAATCTCGCCTCGCTCGCCGGCTCTGTCAGCCGCGCCGGCCCGCGACTCGTGGTTTACAACGCGCTTCCGTGGAAGCGTTCCGGCATCGTGGAAATTCCCGGCCGGCCCGGCCAGTTCTTCTCTGCTGAAAACATCCCGGCCTGTGGCTATAGGACTTTCCCCATTCCGGCGGCTCGCACGACCGAAACCGTTCCGGCCGACACTCTGGGGAACGAGTTTTTCAAGGTGAAGCTTGATCCCGCGCGCGGTGGGATCGCCTCGCTCGTGGACAAACGCACCGGTCGCGAGTGGGTCGACGCCGGCGCCGCGCCGGGACTCGGGCAATATCTCAATGAGCGGTTCGACAAGGCCCAGACGGACGGCTACTGCCGCGACTACCAGCAGGGACGTTGGGGCGCGACGCTCCATCCGGGCATGCACAAGCCCGGTCTGCCGAAAGGGGTGCCCTATCGGGCCGCGTCGTCCGGCCACGGCGTCCTCAAGATCACCCGCGATGCCGGCGGCGAAAGCGCGATCATGGAGTTTCCCGGCGATCCCGCCAACCATCTTCCCGCGTCCTCGCTGCGCGTGACGTTGTACCGCGGCCAGCCGTATCTCGACCTCGAATTGACGATCAAAGACAAGGCCAAAGACAACTGGCCCGAAGCCGACTGGCTTTGTCTTCCGTTCAAGATGAACGTCCCGCGGTTTTGCGTCGGCCGCTCGCTCGGCGTCATGGATCCGGCCCGCGACATTCTGCCCGGCGCCAACCGAAACATGTATGCCGTCGGTGCCGGCGTGACACTCACCGACGCCGATGGTAACGGCATCGCACTGTGCCCGCTCGATCATCCGCTCGTCAGCCTCGGCGCGCCCGGCTGCTGGAAATTCTCGCTCGATTTCATTCCGAAAAAAACCATCGTCTATCTCAACCTCTACAACAACCAGTGGAATACCAATTACCGCTACTGGTATCCCGGCACCTGGAGTTCGCGCGTCCGCCTGTGGACCTTCGGCAAGGCCGCGACGCCCGGCGAGGCGCTCATCACGCCGTCACTCGAAGCCCGGCATCCGCTTTTGGCGGCGAGTGCCGATGGGGAAGGCGGCACGCTACCTGTCGAACAAACCGGGCTGGCCGTTTCCCGCCCTGGCGTTGTCGTCACCGCCTTCGCCGCTGATCCTGCCGGGAATCCGGGGACCTTGCTGCGCGTCTGGGAACAGGCGGGCGCTTCCGGCGAACTGACCGTCACGTTCCCCGTCGGGGCGAAATACTTAACGGCCACTCCCGTTAACCTCCGCGGCGAAAAGGCCGGCGAACCGGTCACGATCCAGCGAGGCAAGCTCACGTTTAACCTCAACGCATACGCCCCCGGCAGCTTTATCCTGAAATAGTCAAGGGGAAGCCTCACTATGAGCGCGAAACAGATGATTGTGCCCCTGATGTTGTTGCTGGCCCTGCTGGACCTTGGTCACGCCGAAGGCCCGCCGGGCGACGCCGTGCAGGCTGAGGCCCGGCGAATTGTTGGGCAGTACAAGGCAATCTGGACGGCGCAGCCGTCGCGAACGCCAGCAAACCATTCGGTTGACGGGCCGTTGATGGGAAACGGGGACATGAAGGTTGCGCTGGGCGGTCCCGCCGAAGAGCAGCGGTTCTACCTGGCGAAGAACGATATGTGGCGGCTGAAGTCACGGTATGGCCAGTCCTGTCCGGTTGGGTTCGGTCACCTGGCAATCCTTATCCCGGCATTGAAGGGTGCAACCTGCAATATCGAGCAGACCTGGGCTGACCCGGAGACCGTGGGAACATTCAAGAAGGACGGCACGACCGTACGCGTGCGCAGCATGGTGGCGGCGACGCGGAACCTGCTGCTACTTGAGCTGGAAGCAGAGGGAAAAACGGTTGAAGGCGAAGCCGTTCTACGTGTGGCGGCTGGACGCGGATCACTGAGCAGGACAGAGCAGAGGGGCAACGTCTATATCGGGCAGCGGGCATTTCTTGAGGACGTCGACATTCCGAGCGGAGCCGCAGTTGCCTGGACAACGATAGGCGGTAACACGCACCCTCTTGGCACGGAAGAAAGCGGGATTGCAGTCACGCAGAAGTACCGCGTGCAGTTGGGACGCGAACAATATGGAAACGGGCGTTGGGGCTTCAAGGGTGCGGTCGATGACCTGCATGTGTATGGGAAAACGTTGAAGACAGAGCAGCTGAAGTCTCTGATGAGCGGAAAAGCCCCTGGAGGTGCCGTCCGTGTATGGGACGCGAACGAGGTTCCCGAACGTGCTGCCGCCATCAAGGCCGTTCCGGGCGCAACCGGGCAGGCATGGCTGTTTGATGGAAGTGCTGACAGCTATCTTGACTGCGGTGACCTGGAACTGCCGACCCGGCCGGTGACGGTTGCCTGCTGGATCAGGATCGATGACGCGGCGATGGATGGGAATGCCAACTACATCTTGAGTTGCGGCGCGTGGAACACAGGTGTCAGCCTTGGTCTTTCGAATGGGAAACTCCGGTTTACCGTCAATGGGCGCTATGTAGAAAGCGAGGTGCTAAAGAAGGGGAAATGGATCCATGTGGCCGGAACCTGGGACGGCTCGCAGATAACTGCTCACGTCGATGGCAAGAAAGCACGAGTCGCGGGGAATTCCGCGCCGAATCCTGTTGGCGTGTCGTTCACACTGGCGCCCGGCAAGCCGCTGACGCTGGTCTTGGCGATGGACAGCGTATTCAAGAACAAGGATTACGTGGAGGCGGTGGTTAAGGCATTGTCCGGTGTCTCCGACGAGCCCGCCCTGTCTGACATCAGACAGAAGCATGCTCAATGGTGGGCCGGATACTGGGCGAAATCGCATGTCCAGATCGGCGATCCTCTGCTGGAGCAGCATTACTATCGTTCCCTGTACGCCATGGGAGCGCTCAGTCGCGACCCGCGTTTTCCTCCCGGCATATTTGGAGTCGTCACCACGGACAATCCCGGTTGGGCGGGGGATTATCACCTGAACTACAATCACATGGCGCCGTTCTATGCGCTCTATTCCGCCAATCGGGTTCAGCAAGGCGATCCCGAGGACGCCCCCATTCTCGATTTCCGCGAGCGCGGACGCTGGTACGCAAAGAACGTGTTCAATATGCGGGGCGTACATTATCCGGTAGGCGTCGGGCCGCTGGGTATCGAGACGACACGGGGAGGGCATTCGAGGCATGCAGAACAGGGTGGTCTGTTTTTCGGACAGCGCTCGAACCCTGCCTACTGTCTCGTGAATATCGCGCAGCGCTGGCGCACGACGCTGGATCCGGAATATGGAAAGAGAGTCTATCCCTATGTCCTGGAAGTGGTCAGCTTCTGGGAGGACTACCTGACCTATGAGAAAGGGCCCGATGGCGAGATGCGATACGCCATCTACGGCGATTCCATCCATGAAGGTTCAGGCAAGAACATGAACCCGATTCTCACTCTCGGGTTGGTTCGCAACTCCTTCGACTTGGCGCTTGGCATGAGCAAAGAGCTGGGAGTCGATGCTCACGGCCGTGAGAAATGGGAGCATATCCTGAAACACCTTAGCTCTTGGACGACCCAGCAGATGGGCGGCAAGGAAGTCTTTCGATATACGGAGAAAGGGACGCACTGGTGGGGCAGCAACACGCTCGGTATTCAGCATATTTACCCCGGCAACGCGATAGGGTTGGACAGTGATACCAAGTGGATCCTGATTTGCCATAACACGATTGGGGTGATGGGACGTTGGATCGACTTCAACGGCTCGAACAGCTTCTTTCCCGCGGCGGTGCGTGTCGGATATGATCCCAAGGTTATCCTGGCGCAGCTTCAGCGCTACACCCGCAATACGTATCCCAACGGCTTTCAGTTGCGGAACCCACATGGTATCGAAAATTTCTCCACGGTGCCGAATACGATCAATGAGATGCTCTGCATGTCGCACGTTCCAGGTGGCACGAATCCGGGCGCTCATTTGCTGCGAGTGTTCCCTGTCTGGCCAAAGGACAAAGATGCGAAGTTCGCGAACATCCGTGCCTGGGGCGCGTTCCTGGTGTCGAGTGAGCTAAAGAGCGGCGAAGTCCAGTACGTGAAGATAACCAGCGAACGCGGCAAAGACTGTACCATGGTCAACCCCTGGCCGGGCAGGAAGGTGAAACTCTCCAGAGGAGAGCAAGTTGAAATTCTCTCAGGTGACAGGTTCACATTCAAAACAAAGTCTGGTGAGACGGTACAGTTGAGTGAGATGTGAAAAAGATCGGATTGGTGCGGCGGCGACACAGCCCGAATTCGGCGGTCTGTGTCATCTACTCATGCCTTATCTCGGACACGTCAACAAACCACCGTTAATAAATCGGCTCTTCCGCTCTTAGGCGCAAACTCCTGGGTCTACGGGGCCTGACGGCGTGGCCTGGCTTGCGATAAGCGAAGACATCGCCGTCATTCGTCAGCCAGCGTCAATTTCTCGATAGCCACGTCGGTACAACCCTTCGCGGAGACCGGCTCGACTCCCGACGCAAGTCCTTTGATTTTGACGTTTCGGAGGCGGACACCTTGGCAGTCGGTGAGGCGTATCCGCGGGGAGTCGGCCTTGGTCTGATTGGTGATGGTGAGATCCTCAATCAGCACGTTGGCTATATGTGCAATCTTCACCGGCACCTTGCAGTCCGTGGCGGTGAAGCGCCGCAGCGTCAGGTTCTTGTGCCCGCGCTTGTTATCGCCGCCGAGCATGACGGCATAGCAGTTTACGGCCGTCACGTCTTCGAGCAGGATGTTCGTGTTCGGTACTTTCTGGCCGTGGTCATGCACCTCGATGGCGTATTTGGCGTCCTCGGCATAGATGCGGCGGACGGTGACGTTGTCCGTGCCGTCGCTCACCTCCACGGCCCCCCGCAGATAGCCGCGCGTAAGCCGCACGTCTTCGACCAGCACGTTACGGATACACGTCCCTTGGCCGCGATCTCCGCCGGCGATGGAGACGGCGTCGCGCCCCATGCGATGCGCCTCGATGTGCCGGACAACGACGTCGACGATGTCGCCGTCCGATTTTGTCGGCGTGACCATGACGCCGTCTTTCGAGGCGTCGTAAAAAACGCACCGCTCGATCGTAAATCGGCCCTTGGTGACGTGAATCAAGGGCGCGCGGTCGTTCTGAGACACCGAGTCGTAGTTGCCGTGCAACTTGAGGTCGGAAAGGGTCACGCCCTCGGCCGCCACGATGAGGATTGGCGTCCTGCCTAGCTTCTTCGGAAGCCGCGCGTGCAGCCCGCCAAGGGTCAACGCCCGGCGGATCGTGATCGACTTGGAGATTTCCAGGCTACGCTTGGCATCACAGGTGACCGTCGCGCCGACGGGCGCGGCGTCGATCACCGCCTGTAGATCGCTGCCATCGCCGGTGTACGCGATCTTGCGCGGATCTGCCGCTTCGGCGACGCCGGCACACACCAGGGACAATACCAGGGCCGTAAGGTGCAGTCGTTTCATGGGATATACTCCGATGCTAGGTAAATGGCTATTCCGGTTCTGGCCGCTTATCCATACAAGCCGCGTTCCCGTTTCGATCACTCGCCACTGCCACCCTGCCAGTTGTCGGTCTGGAACGGCGAGGCGGGCAAGCCCTCCTTGTTGACTAGGTTGGGGTTTGCCACACTGCGCCAACTGAAGCGAACCTGGGCCGGCGAGGCAACCTCATTGGCCTCGACGACGACCGTATCGCCGTCGATCGCAGCCTCGGCCAGCACGAACTTGCCGTCGGCACCGGCGATCTCAAATTCCCGGAGCGGCTGTCCGTCTCGCGACTTCAACCCGCCACCCACGTGGGCGAAGGACAACCGGATCTTGTTCCCCTCGACGTTCGTGGACTTGTAAAGCGGCCCGGAATATACGAGGTCCTTCTTGTAGTCCTTGGCCAATGCCCACAAGGCCAGCCGGTTCCCCACGTCGAACTTGTTCTTGGGGTGGATGTTCTTGATGTCGGCCAGGTCGGTCGTCACCACCATGCCGGTGCCGGGGATATTCAGGCTGGCGGCCTGGGCTTCCCAGATCGGCGGCAGTTGGCCCGGCTTGTAGGAATAAGGCGGAAGCTGAACGAAATAGAAGGGGAAATCATAGCCCCAGCCTCGGCGCCAGCCCTCGATCAGGGTCTTCATTTTGTCGGCGTATTTCAGACCGTTGCCCACATTGGCTTCGCCTTGATACCAAACCACGCCACGGATGGCAAAGGGTATGAAGGGGGCAATCATGCCGCTGTACCTTTCGCCGCTCTTCGGCTCCGACGCGGTCCACGACTCGATGGACGTGCCGCCCTTGTTGGATGAGATCAGGCCCACAGGCACATCGAGATCCTTGTGCAGCCGTTGTCCGAAATAATAGAGCGCGCCCGAGAAGCCGCCCCAATTGCCGTAAGCTCCAGCTTGAACGGTTTCAGGACTGCACTCCGCCCAGAGTCCCGGTGCGCGCTTACTTGTGGAGGGTGGCATGCAGAATAGCCGGATCTTCGGGTAGTTCGCAGCGGCAATGTGCTCCTGGCCCTTGTCGGATTTCCCAATCCCCATCTTCATATTCGACTGGCCGGACCCCAGCCACACCTCGCCAATGAGGATGTCCTCCA
>JABMRB010001041.1 GCA_013202865.1 Candidatus Nealsoniibacteriota bacterium
GTGCGAACGTCGCCCTACTATCCTCAGAGTAACGGCAAGTTGGAGCGATATCACCGCACCATCAAGGGCGAGTGCATTCGCCCCGGTACGCCACTCTCGCTGGAAGATGCCCGGCGGATGGTGGGCAAGTATGTGGAACATTACAACCAGGTCCGTCTGCACAGTGCGATTGGCTATATTGCCCCAGCAGACAAACTGGCCGGTCGGGCATTGGAGATCTTTGCCGAGCGGGATCGGAAGTTGGACCAGGCGAGGCAATCGCGGAAGGCACGCCGGCAGGTCGCCCGTGGCGCACAGCCCGCCGGCCGAGTGGACTTCGCCGCCATTCGCTCCCAGGTAACCATCCGCCAAGTGCTGCACCGGTTGGGCCATCTCGATCGGCTTCAGGCAAACGGCCCGGAGCATCGAGGTCCCTGCCCGGTTCACGGCTGCGATGAGGATCAGAATCGTTCGTTTTCGGCCAACATCGAGAAGAACGTGTTTCGCTGCTTCTCGCCCGACTGCGGTGTCGGCGGCAACGTCCTGGACCTCTGGGCGGCCGTCCACAAGTTGCCCTTGCGCGAGGCCGCCTTGGACCTAGTCGAGACGTTCCACCTCGACGTCAGGGCCACAGAGAAGAGGCAGCCCGTCGTTCCCATGTCCCAATCCGACCGTCCCGTTGCCACCAACATCGTTACATGCGACAATGCCGACAGGGCCCTTCGGCCCAAAACTACAAAACCACTACCCCAACGTTGCTAAGTCCAAACCGACAAGATTCCAGTTCACGGTGAACCACTACAGAAGAGGGCTTTGTCTCTGCTGGGGTTCAGTGTATTTAGAATCTTAGGGCCGTACTCGGAGGAACAAGCCAATCGAAAGATGCTTTCTTCAGACATCTTTGGTGTTGCGTACTCCGGAAGGCCGTAGTAATGAGCGCAGTGCAACCAGTACGTAAGGCAGAGCATCTCATCGAAACGAGAGCCAAACACGGGGCTTTTGTTTGGCAACGCATCCTCGAAAAACGAGGCGAACGTGGAGACTTGATCCTCCTTGGCCCTCCTGTTCTCACTGGTCAGCACGCATATAAGAAGAGCCTTACTCATGCTCTCAGAGGCGAAGTGGAGGTTCACAAGAATGCCCTGAATAAGGCGAAGTGCTTCCTTCAGTAGAATGCCGTAGGCCGTCTTCGGAGCATCGGGATACAGTAGCCTTAGAGCCAATTTCAGGACGAGTTGTCTTTCGCGTTCGTTGTCAGCCGTCATCAGGGCGGCATGCGCATGCTCTAAGCATCTTGTAAGCTCAGTGCGGACAAGCTCAAGTTTGGCATTTCGGCTCCCGTCTTTCCTCCCTTCGTTGCTTCTGAGGCTAACGGCAAGTTTCTTTGCGGTGTCGTTGAACAAAAGCTGCTGTAGATCGGGGCCGATGAGTAGACTCAACGAAGCTAAGGCAGCCTGCCCAGAGCCTTGGATACTACCGATGATTTGCAGTGGGTCCTGCTCAAGGAGGAAATAGGGCTTGACTCCTTCAGCCAATCGACTCTGCAATTCGTCCGCTGTGGCGCACCGGGCAGTAAGAATGGTCAACGTGCCCACCGCGACGAGCTGTGAATTGAGAAGAGCTTGATTCAGTGTGGTCCTGTGGTCTCGCTGGTAGTACTCATATTCATCTAAGAAAGAGGTTATGCCGGGGTCTTGGGGAAAAATCTGGCTGACTTCGCCGTGGTGGCTCTTGAGGACAACTTTCATGAAGGGGCTACAGTCTTGCAGCCAAGGACCCTTGAAACACGAATGGTCCCAGAAACGCTCGTCTTGGCGAGCAATGAGGTCCGCGACGGATTCCACGACATCCTTCGCAACCCACGGAGCGACGGCGTTGCAGATGTCTTCCGGGTCAAGAGAGGTCAATGGCTGCGGAGGAGCGTCCCGGGCGAATTTGCCAACATATATGGGAAGTGTTTTGGCCTGCTCGTCTGTTGATGGGCTCACGGTCTACTCCGAGTCGAGGTGCGAAAACTTGCCATCACGGATGATCTTCACTACCGATGGCTTCAACACTTCGCCGTACTCATCGAACGTAATCATCCCCGATGCGCCGTCATGGTCCTTTATACGGTAGAGGGCCTTCACGAGTGCTTCACCAGAGAGGACGCCGTCTTGCCAGGCTTCGGCGAGAAGGTAGACGGTATCGTATGCATTGGCGGCATACACGGACGGTTCGTCGTTGAATCGCTTCCGGTAGCTCTCCACGAAAGCACGCGTCCTTGGGTGCGCACTGTCCACATAGAAGCTGGACGCGACGTAAATGACTCCCTCGGCGCGGTCGCCGGCGAGTTCAAAGAGCTTTGGATCTTCGATTCCAGCGCTGCTCAACCACTGAGTATCCAAGCCAACTTCGGCCGCTTGGCGCAGTATCATACGTATCATTCCGATCTGAGTGCTTATTCCCGGAGCGTATACTGCATCGACTGCAGGGCCCTTCTTGAGTTGGAGAAGCATTGGTTTGAAGTCATGCGTATCTTGCTCGTAGGTCAGGCGAGCGACCACTTCCCCTCCGAATGCAGCAGAAAAGGCCTCCGAGTAGGCTATGGCATTGGCGGCATTCTCATAGAAGATCGCAACCCGCTTGACCCTCATAGTATTGTGTGCGTACTCAGCCAAGGCCTTGGCCTGGAGAGCACTGTCTTCGCGAGTGCGAAAGACATACTCCCCTGCAGTCCGGAGCTCCGCCGTTCCAGCAACGGGAGTAATCATCACGCTCTCGTAGCGTTCTGCCAGGGGGGCGCACGCCATCGCTTCTCCGCTGCTCACAAAGCCAATGCTGGCTTGCACATTATCAACGGAAATGGCTTTCTGATACGCAGACACAGCAAGCTTCACGTCGGTCTGCGTATCGGCCTCCATGTGGACGATCGGCACGCCATCGACGCCTCCGGCAGCGTTAATCTCCTCCACTGCGAGTTCTACTCCGTTCTTCGCCGATATCCCGAATGTTGAAGCACGCCCAGTCAACGGATAGATGCCGGCGATCCTCACCTCGCCGGGCTCCACTCGCGAATAGAGATAGAGCACGCATACGACGACACATATTGCCACGACCCCGAAGACGACCATGAGCTTCTTCATGCTTTTCTCCTTGTCTTGTCCCTGCGCTTTCAATCGTGCGAGCTCCCGACAACGCACTCAGTTGTCGAGAACCTGATTAGCCGCTTGGCCAGACAACGGGTGGTCGAGGGAGTCAGGCGAAACTGCTCGCCGCACCTTGGCCGACGTGCGCTCCAACTCAACCTTGCCGGTTGTCTTGCGTTGTGTCCAGTAATCGCCTCTCATTCGCAAAGGAGTACCTTCAAGGATGTCGAGGGCCTGAGTGCCATCATGCGCAGTGCTTCGGTCACTTACGCTGGGATCCGGCTGACTCGTGTACGAGTAGCAGAGTTTACACAACTGCTGATCTTGGTCGATTCGGTAGCCAGCCACATAGCTGCGACTCGTCATCTCTCCCGTCGTGACCACAACACTTACCGAGATCAGCGATTGCCTAATGGTCACAATCGCAGGAATCGGACCGACAGGGCAACCAGTGTCGGGGTTAATCCAAGTTGACTGAATCGTCCCCGCCCATGTCCCACGAAGATCCGGGATAAGGACAAGCCATCCACGGAGCAGGCGGAGGTGCCAGACCCACTTTGAGAAGATAATGAACGCGACCGCGTCCACCATGACGACACTTGGCAGGAGCGCGATAAGGCCATTAGGCCTGGACAGCTCGATGCCGCGAATCATGGAAGAAGCGAAGAGGGCGAGTCCGGAGATGATCACGAACACGTATATTGCAGACTTCGTTTTCACGGGCACCATATCTTCGTCTCCCTAATTTTCCGAAGGTCTCTCGGAGTCGCATGCCTCGGTATCAGCAGCGTTCCTGTGGTTCTGTGAAGTTGGTCATAAGCCATCTTGTCGTTAGAACTGACAGGGCCCCTGATCCTCAACTGAGGGAGTAATTGTCTCCTGTGATGGTGGTCAAGTCAATAGCAGGCAATTGGCCTGGGGGTTGCCTTGGCGGTCCCTTGTCGGTCACGCACGGTGTGAGCTTTAGCCGCTTTGGGCCTGAACTTTGGGGAATATCCACTATCCAGGCTCAGAACGGGGCCCCAACGGACGAGGTTTGGAGTGGTACAAGACATGATCAGGGGGCAGATGCCCGCACGACGAGGGCTGCTCTCCACACGCTGGACGCCGCCAGCGGTTCGGTGCAAGCGTCGGAAGAAGCCCTGGTCATGCACGCCTTAATCCTCAAAGACGGCCTTTCGCAACGCCTCCGCAACGCCGCAGCACGACAGCTCCTGCGAAGCGGCCACACTATCGATGACAAGGCCGCCTTGGCCGGACATCCCGGCCACTGGACCAACAAGGATCTCCAGCGAACCCGCAACATCCGCAGCCGTTTCGGCCGGTCCAGGGGCTACCGAGGCCCCACGCCCAAAGGCGCGTGGAGACTAAGTCACGTCATTGCGGCCCATCGCCGTCAGCTACAAGCAACCGTCAACCGCTATCAGACAAGAGGAGCTAACCAAACGAGAAATCTGGGACGAGGCCCTCGTGAACAACGCCGCTCCGGCCTCGCTAGACCGTGTTGCCATCAGCCGAGCGTTGCAGCAACACGGCTACCTTCGTATCACGAGGAGGCTCGTTACTCCACCAGTGAGACCCGGCGGCGAGGCATGAATTCCTGGCAGGCCACACCAAGAGGAGTTAGGATGTCATCCGGGACTTGGGTGGCTGACGCCGATCGCTCGTTTGCACCGAAACCTAGACTTTATCCTGCAACACCGACCTTCCCCACCATCCCCTCCCAATCCCGCTCCCACCCCGGCACAACCGCCTCCCGCCGCACGATCGGCTCCTGCCCATAGGGTCAAGATAGTCCGCCGAAATGCAAATGTCAACTGGAGATAGGCGTCCAAAACGGGCCGGGGGCGGCCTTGGGGCCATACAGCGGGTCTTCCTCCTCCAAGAGACCGTGTACAGGCGCAGCCTGCCAATCTGCCAATCTGCCAATCTGCCTCAAAGAACAGCAATTCCCGCTGGCAGCCATGAAC
>JABMRB010001042.1 GCA_013202865.1 Candidatus Nealsoniibacteriota bacterium
AGCCAAAATAGGCGCCTGACTCGGCGTCGGAAGCGGTGAGCTTGTCCAGTTCGTTGCCCGTGGCGACGTCGAACAGATAGGCCGCTCCATCCGTGCCACTTGCCGATGTCCCCACGATAGCCTTGTCGCCGCTGATGGCCACCGATAGGCCGAATCTGTCGCCTGACCTGGCGTCGGAAGCAGTGAGCTTGTAGAGTTCGTCGCCCGTGGCAACGTCGAACAAGTAGGCCGAGCCGGAATCCGTGCCCCCGTCGTCGTCCGCGTATGCCCCGACGATCGCAATGTTGCCGCTAATCGCCACCGAGGAGCCAAAATAGTCGTCTGACTCGGCATCGGAGGCCGTGAGCTTGTAGACTTCGTTGCCAGTGGTCACGTCGAACAAGTAGGCCGAGCCGCCCGCGTCGACGATTCCGAAAGGATCAAGGGCGGTGGGTGCCCCCACGATGGCCGTGTCGCCGCTGATGGCCACCGAGTGGCCGAACACTTCGCGCGCAGTGGCGTCGGACGCGGTCAGCTTGTGGCGCTCGATCCACCCGGACCCAGCAGGGGAGGCTGCTGGGGAAATGAGGGGGGCAGAAACGGACAGCAATACGGCCAGCGGTAGCAGGAATTGATTTGCTCTCATCGTGGAAACCTCTCGGTCTGTTGTGGATGATCGACCCGTGCAGCCGTTGCACAGCGGGAATCACTGCCAATGGAAATTAGGGGAAATCAACTCCATCAAGGAGTCGATACACAGCATCCCCAGAAGATTACCGCCACAGGTGACAAGTCACCGTGGCCGGTCGGTTCGGGATGCTGAAAAGACGCTGCCTCCGACGTTCGGAAAACTACTACCTCAAGACGCAAAATTCAGTAACCGAGTGTCTATCGTACAGGAAATCCTGGAAGTTGCAAGCCCCCGAAGGCCCAAAATGCGACGGATTTTCGGCAATCCCCCCCGGTCTAGCGAGAAAACCGGCAGTTGGTTTGGCCCGACAGAGGGGCTAGGCCTTCTTCGCGGCCTCCTTCTTCCCGTCGCGGTAGCAAATCACGGGCCTCAACGGGTCAAAGGTTCTAGAGTTTCCTCTCCGGGTACCGACTCGCCCCACGCCAGCCGCCCATCGTCCTGGCCAACTTGCCGCAGCGTGCGGCCACGGCCGACCCCACACTGGCCCTATTTCGACAGAAGAGGCCCCGCAACCAGATGACGTAACCGATTGCGAGGCCAAGACTTACGTTAGTGGACAGGGGCGGGCTTGAACCGCCGACACCTGGATTTTCAGTCCAGTGCTCTACCAACTGAGCTACCTGTCCGCCGTCGCCGGATTGCCCGACGAAAACGCCATGATACAGGGTCAGGCGGGAAGTTGTCAATTCCGTGTGCCAATTACCCGTGTGCAACTGCTGCCGATCATACGCCGAATCGCCGGAAAACTACCGAAAATGCGGGGAAAAACGGGCGGCGCCGCTGGCTGCAGTGACGCTGCCGATTGGCTGAGCGTGGAAGATAGGCGAACGCATCTGTTGCTGGTGGGGTAGTATTAGGCACGCTAATGGCATAATCGCAGTGCCACATCCTCACTAATACCCGTGCGGGGCCCTGGATATCTCAGATCCTGAGCCAAGAGGTGGCTGGCTGCCGGTTAGTATGGGTGGTGGCCTTCACCCCCGCGACCGCTCGTTGACAGGGCGTCGGAAGCCGTTTAGAGTAGACAGGTTGGGGTCTTTCTACAGTTTTCTGCCCAGTTTTAGGCGCGATCGTGACCGAAAAAGCATGGGGTGGTGTTTTTGATGAGGCGACGGACCGCCGGGTGGAGGAGTTCACCGAGAGCGTGAGCTTCGATCGGCGATTGTATGCGCACGACATTGACGCCTCGAAGGCCCATGCCCAAATGCTCGCCAAGGTCGGGCTGATCTCGCAGGACGACTGCCGCCAGATCGAGCAGAGCCTGGAGGAGATTCGCTGCGAGATCGAGGAGGACCGATTCGAGTTCCGCATCGCGCTGGAAGACGTCCACATGCACATCGAGCGGGCGCTGATCGAGAAGATCGGCGACGTCGGACGCAAGCTCCATACCGCGCGAAGCCGCAACGATCAGGTGGCCACCGACGTGCGGCTATGGGTCCGCGAGGCGATCGACCGGATCGATGCGCGACTGATCGAACTGCAACGGGCGTTGGTCGGGCGTTGCGACGGTGACGCCGGCGTGATCCTGCCCGGCTACACGCACACGCAACGAGCCCAGCCGGTGCTGGCCGCTCACTATTGGCTGGCCTACTGCGAGAAGTTCGAGCGAGACCGGCAGCGACTGGCCGATTGCCGCCGCCGCGTAAATGTTTCGGGGCTGGGCACCGCGGCGTTGGCCGGCACCAGCCTGCCCATCGACCGCGACGACACGGCCGCCCGATTGGGGTTCGAGGGCGTTTTGGCCAACAGTCTCGACGCATCGAGCGACCGCGACTTCTTGCTGGAGTTCGCATTCGTCCTGACGGTCGTGGCCGAGCACCTCAGCACGTGGGCCGAGGAGTGGATCCTTTGGTCGACCATCGAGTTCGATTTTCTGAAGTTGCCTCAGGCCTTCTGCACCGGGTCGTCGATCATGCCGCAGAAGGTCAACCCGGACGTGTTGGAGTTGATCCGCGGCAAGACGGCCCGCGTGGTCGGCAACCTGCAAACGCTGTTAGTGCTGGTCAAGGGCCTGCCGCTGGCCTACAACCGCGACCTGCAGGAGGACAAGCCGCCGGTGTTCGATTCGTACGACACGGTGGCGGCGTGCCTGGAGCTGGCCGCCCCGCTGGTGGCCGGGACCGAGCTCAATCGCGATGCGATTGCCGAGCGGCTGGACCGGGGGCACCTCGACGCCACCACGTTGATGGAACACCTGATCGGCCACGACGTACCACAGCGGACGGCCCATAGTATCGTCGGGCGGTTGGTCCGAGTGGCGATTGACCGCGGCGTGCGGCTTTCGGACCTGTCGCTGGAGGAGTTTCGCCAGGCGCATGAGGCGTTGGACGAGACCGTCTACGACGCGCTGGGTGCGGATCACGCCGTCGCCGCGATGACCAGCTACGGTTCCACCGGCCCCGAACAAGTGCAACACCAAGTCGAGCGTTGGAAGCAACGCCTACAAGTTTAGCCGTCGCCGGCACGGCGACGCAAACCGGCGACGCCAATAACAATGAGACACACCATGGACAACCTCCACCGAATCCTAATCCTGTCGCTCGTTGCCGTTTTCGCGGTCGGTGCCAGCGTCATCGCGCAACCGCCGCTGAAGCGAGTCAAGTCGGCCGAGTCGGACGACCCGGCCGTGCTGGCGGTGTTGGAAATGGATCCCCGCACGCCGGCCGATCTGGCGCGGGCCGCCAGGGTCCTTGCCGAGTTGGACCGGCCCGACCTGGGCAAGCGGATGCTGCGAAAACTGCTGGCAGCCAAGCCGACGCCGCAGCAACTGGCCGATCTGGCCGAGCGGTTCGGTTCGGCAATGTTCGTCGACATGGCCAATCGCGAAGATCTGGCACCCGAGGCGCAGCAGTTGGCCCAGGCCGTGGCGGCCGCGGCCAACTCGAGAGCGCAGGATCCCAAGCGTGTCACCGGGCTGATCGGCCAGCTTCGCAACGCCTCGCCCGCCGAGCGAGCGGCCGCGATAGCCGGTTTGCAGGAGGCCCACGAAGCGGGCGTCTGCTCGCTAATCGGAGTGTTGGCCGACCCGGCGCGATCGGCCGAGCACGAGGTTGCCCGTGCTGCGCTGGTCGAAATGGGCTCGGTGGCGGTTGGGCCGCTGTTGGGTGTCTTGGAGAAATCCGACCCGAGGCTGATGGCCCAGGCGATCCAAGTCCTCGGCCGACTGAAGGCCCGGCGGGCGGCCATCTACCTGATCGGCCCCTACACTTCTCAGATGAGCGACCGGGCGATTCGCGACGCGGCCGGTCGGGCACTTCAACAACTACTCGGCGCCGTGCCCGGGCGGCAGCAGGCGGTCCGGCTGTTGACCGAGAGGGCCAAGGAATACTTCGAGCGACGGCGGCGAGTGCAAGCAGATGCGGCCGGGCTCGCCGAGGTGTGGCGTTGGGACGAGGGCAAGAGAGCCTGCGTGTTGACGAAGCTCCCCGCTGAAGATGCGGCCCTGACGACGGCCGCCCGGCTGGCCCGCGACGCCTTCGCGCTTGCCAAGGACGATCCGAACGTCCGGCGGCTCTACCTGAGCACGATGTTGGAAGCGGCCGCCTACGAGGCCGGTTTAGACAAGCCGCTCCCGGGCGGTCAAGGCTCGGCGGTCGACGAGGCCGCCGGCTTCCCCGTGGCCGTGATCGAAGAAGTGATGCAGCACGCGATCGATGGCGGGCATACGGCGGCGGCCACGGCCGCGGCCGGAATCCTCGGGCGCTCCGGCGAGACCGAGGCATTGCTCTACCAGAGTGCCCGACCGTCGCCGCTGGTCCGCGCGGCGACCCACCCCGATCGGCGCGTGCGCATGGCGGCGTTGGACGCGATCGTTCGGCTGCAACCGGCTCGTGTTTACGCGGGATCCAGTAGCGTGACGCAGTCGCTGGGGTTCTTTGCCGCGTCGGGCGGCACGCGTCGGGCGGTGGTGGCCGGTCCGATCGCGCAGGTTTCACACACACTGGCCGGCATGTTGGCCCATCTGGGATACACGACCGAGGCAGCCACGACCGGCCGCGACTTGATCCGGCTGGCGACGGCCTCACCCGACTGCGAACTGGTTCTGATCGACGTGGGGACCTCGCGGCCCGGCGTCGACGTGCTTGTGCAACAACTTCGCCGCGACTATCGCTGTGCCGACCTGCGCGTGGGGTTGATCGCGCGGAGCGGATACCTGGATCGGGCCAGGCACATTGCCCGACGCGACCCGTTGACGATCGCCTTCTCTCGGCCGCACACCCGTGAGGATCTCGCCTGGCAAGTGGGGCAGTTGGCAACGCTGGCTCCACGCACGTTCGTGGCCTCCGCCGAGCGGAGGCGCCAGACGGACGCAACGCTACGGCTGCTGGCTGTGCTGAGCGACTCGAGCCGCGAGATCTACGACCTGCGGCAGATCGAGACCTCCGTGCTGGCCGCGCTGCACGCGCCCGACTTCAGCATCGCAGCGACTGCCGTGGCAGCGAACCTCTGCACACCGCAGAGCCAACGGGCCCTGGTCGAGATAGCCAACCGCACGACCACCCCGCTGGCGATTCGCAAAGCGGCCGTTGCCGCCTTCCGCAAGAACACGATCAGGCACGGAATCCTGCTGACCGCCGAAGAGATCCATCGCCAGTACGGCCTGTACAATCAGAGTGCCGAGTTGGACGCCGACACGCAGCAGGTGCTCGGCCGCATTCTCGACGCCATCGAAGCCCCGACCCAGGCCGCCGTCATCGGCGACGTTGCAGACAAGGACGGTAGCGAGGGAAGTTGATCCAATGAGTGCGATCCAACCGCCGGCCGAGAACGACGAAACGGGGCCGCCGATCCCGGGCTTGATTGGCTCCGGCCCGGCAATGATGGAAATCTACCGGCTCACCCGTCAGGTGGCCCGTTCGAACGCTTCCGTGCTGCTGCTGGGTGAGACGGGCACCGGCAAGGAACTGATTGCCAAGGCGATCCACCGGCTCAGTCCCCGCGGCAGCGGCCCGTTCGTGCGGGTCAATTGCGGCGCGCTGGCCGAGAACCTGCTCGAAAGCGAGTTGTTCGGCCACGTTCGCGGCTCCTTCACCGGGGCGATCAACAACCGCACGGGCCGGTTCGAGGCGGCCCATACGGGCACCGTCTTTCTCGACGAAATCAACTCGACGACGGCCAAGCTGCAAGTGAAGCTGCTGCGCGTATTGCAGGAACACGAATTCGAGCGCGTGGGCGATACGCAGACCATTCGCGTCGACACCCGCGTGGTCGCCGCCAGCAACCGCGACCTGCTGACCGAGGTCGAAGCGGATCGCTTCCGCGAGGACCTTTACTACCGGCTCAACGTGATCACGATCACGCTGCCGCCGCTGCGCCGCCGGCGCGAGGATATCCCCGCGCTGGTCAGTCATTTCCTGCGGATCTACAGCGACCAGAACGCGTTGCACGTGCCGCACTACGAACCGGTCGCCATGGAGGCGATGCAGGCCTACGATTGGCCGGGCAACGTTCGCGAGTTGCAGAACTACGTCGAACGCGCCGTGGTGCTTGCCCCCGGCGACGAATTCACCCGCGACCTGCTGCCCGAGGCGGTGCTGGGACGCAAGGCCCACCGCATCGGCCGCGCCCGCGGTGCCGACCTGGAGACGCTGGCGTTCGAGTTGGTCGATTGCGGGATCACCAAGGCCGGCTCGCAGGGCGACAATCTCCACGCCACGATCGTCGCCCGCGTCGAGCGCGAATTGATCGCCCAAGTAATGGCCGCCTGCGACGGAGTGCAGACCAAGGCCGCCGCCCGATTGGGCATCAACCGCAACACGCTCTACAAGAAGCTACGCGAGTACGGGCTGGAGAAGTAGCACGGAGCGAGCCGCGGGGTTCACCCGCGCGCCGACACGCCGGCCCCCCCCGGGGGGGGGGGGGGGGGGGGGGGGGGGGGGGGGGGGGGGGGGGGGGGGGGGGGGGGGGGGGGGGGGGGGGG
>JABMRB010001043.1 GCA_013202865.1 Candidatus Nealsoniibacteriota bacterium
GACGTCGCCACCGGGTCGCGATCGAGGTGCCGGCCGACCACCCGGCCGAGAATGTTCTTAGCCAGCCGCGTCAGGCCCGTGTAGTAGAGCAGCGTCCGACCGCCGTTTTGCGCCGGATCGAGAACGTCGGCAGGTACGAATTCGATCACCGGATGGGGGATCATACCGGGGCGCGTGGTGATCAGCTTCACGCCGTCGACGGCCCCTCCGATCTGGTCCTGCCATCCGCCGCCGGTGGTCAACGTCTGTTCGAGTTGCAGCACGCGGTGGAAGAGGCTCTTGGCGTCTGCCGCGCGTCCGAGTAGACGGTCGAGCACCGCCAGCAGAACGGCTCCCATGATGCTCGAGGTACCCAGCCCGCTGCCTTTGGGGATTGCGGCCAACGTGGTCAACTCGACGCCGCCGCCGAACGGCTCGAGAATCTTCTTCAAGGCGAGCCCGTCGGGATGAGCGATCTGCTCCGGCGACACGGCGGAGAGTGCCAAGGCCGCCTTGGCCAGCGAGAATTCGCTCGTGACCACGCGATAGTCGAGAAGTTCTTTCAGCGAGAAGATCTCCGTTCGCGTGCCGCAGTCGATCGAGACGATACGAATCACCGCTTCGTCCACGATCCGGGCGAACGCCTGAATCGGGGGTTGCCCGTTGAGGTTGACCGCCGCGTTGAGCACGCAGCCACCGTACTCCAGCGTGTACGGGGGCGTGTCGGTCCAACCGCCGCACAAGTCCAATCGGGCCGGTGCGCGACCCCAAATAATCTCGTCGCTTCGCAAGTTGCCGGTCGTGACGGGCACGCGGTCGGTGCCGCTGGAAACGATCGCGAGGCGAAGCCGATCGAACGCGGTCGCTTGCGCCCGGGCGGCCCACGCGCCGATGCTCGTGTCCGCGTCGCCATGCAGCCCCACGGATTGCAGCCAGGCGTCGAGTTGCGGCGAGAGCATTTCCCGCAGATCGGGCAGTATCGTGGCTGCGACGTCGGCGTCGATTTCGGCCACCTGCGCGACGGCAGATCCCAGCGTGTGCATCATGCGAGACGGCACGAGGGAATCCACACGACCGGTCGATTCGGGATTCTCACAGCGGCGGTACACGTCCTGCAGGATTCTCGCAACCCAGGCGGCGGGCCGCTCGGCATGCCGAAGTAGATAGGCCAATTCGATCGCCGAGAATTCGCTATCGAGTGAGAACAGTTCGTCGATCGACTCTTGCAGCACGGCCGCCCGCAGCCCCGCGCGGCGGCCGTGGAAGGCCTCCTGGTCGGTCAAGGTTGCCATCTCAGCGAAGCTGTACCGGTCGGCCTCGAGCCATGCCCGTTTCTCAGACGCCGACGCCTTGTCCGGATCGAACGTCCACAGCCACTTGCGATAGTCGGCATGACGCCGCCCGGCAGGGATGACCCGCGCGTTCCAGAGCGACCGCTGCGACACCGCAATACTGGCGTCCCAAACGTCCTCGGCGCCGGCACCGACGCTGTCGAGCCACGCGTCGAGCGATCGTCCGCAATATCGGTTTGGTTGACCGTCGGCCCGTTTGAACGCGTCGTCGATGCCGTAGCAGCGGACGAAGAAGACCGGTTCTCCGTTGCGGTCTTCGCCGGCCACAACGTCGAGACAGGCCCCCCGCGGCAAACGCAACGGTCGATCGACGTCCAGGCCGGCCGCCAGGTTTGCGCCGTCGAGCACCAGCGGGGCCCGAATCCGGCAGCCCTCGACCCAGGCGTCCTTGCCCGCCACGTTGCCGGAAGACCCGATCTCGTTGTTCACACTCAGCCACGTGTTGTCTTGCCGCAGCCGGGCGTCCTGTCTGAGTAGTTCCGCTCCGCTGGCCAGGAGTTGCCGTGTGGTGCCGAAGTGCAAGAAGCTACACTGCGAGAGGACCTGCAAGTGGAAATCAACGCCCCTAAGTGCCTCAAAGATCCGCGCCAGCCGGGCATCGTCCCACGTCGAGCCGGCCACGCGCACGGCCTCGATGTAGTCTGCCTCGGTAATCCGATCACCCAGGGCACATGCGATTTCCCGATAGAAGTCCAGCCCGTGCGAGTCGACCGCGTCGCCCAGCTCACCCGACCATGCCAGCCCGGTCTGCTGCTGCACTCGCGTCGAAACCATCTCGAGCATAGCCACTGCGGTGGCTGCATCGAAGCTCATCACGCCGACGTCGAGCACGGAGCGGGCGTAGCGGTCGAGCAGCCCCTTGGCGTTCTGTTGGGCAACGGTCGGTTTCTGCACGAAGAACTCGACTCGCCCGTCGGCACCCGGATGGTAGACGCCGTGTTTCGCACTGCGGCCGGCCGGTGCGAGACAACCCAGGCCGGTGATCCCGCCGGTGGTCAGCGTTACCTCGTTCGGATCGAAGTCCAGCAGGGTGTCGCCCGAGGCGATCACGATCTGGCCGGCGCCTTCTTGCGCGGCGGGTAAGGCCAGGAAAGTGCCTAATTGGCGGTCGAAGAGCGAACCGAACAACTCCCCCGGCGCGGGGACCGGCACGAAGAGTTTTCCGCAAGCGGCATAGGCGGGCAGGCGTCGCGAATCGCCGCCGGCATGGAGAATGAGGATTCGCAGCCGGCAGAGCACTTCGTGCCAGGCTGCCGGGTCGCGCAGCGCGCGAGCGTCGTTGTGCAACTCGCGCCGGAGCACCTCGATCAGGCATCGCAGCGTACTGCCGCCGCTGCCGATGCGCCGGCCCTGGGGATCGCCGACGACGAGAACCTGTTGCGCCACGTCAATGCGATGCTGCTGCCGCCGGACGTCCAGTTGCGACTGGTATGCCCGGACCTGAACTTCGTTCGAGGCCGTGACGATCAGGTAGTCCCAGGCACCGCCGCTTGTCGGTGCGCGATGCAGCGAGAGTCCGGATCTTGCGCCGGCGGTTTCCGGGCGACGCAACGCGTCCTCGCTACGGCTTTGGATTGCGGTACTGATTGCAGCCATGGTTCTTCCGGACGTTTTTCAGTTTTCAGTTATTGCAACCTCACGCCACTGCCGGGCTCGGGCAACTGCGTTACGCGAAGTTGTCCGTCGACCGCGGCTTTCCGTTGTGCTTGTAAGGTCGCGTTGCGCGGTTGCCGCTGCGCACACCAACTCAAGTGTACGAGGGCCTCGTCGAACCGGCGGGCACCCAGCAGGTGGCTCCCCAACTCGAGCCTCGCCTCGAAAAGTGTCGGGTTGTTGCGGACGGCGTTCTGCAGGCAGAATATGGCTTGCGGCAACTGTCCCAAACGGACATGGGCACGACCGGCAACCAGCCAGGAGCTTGCTGCCGCGACGCCTTTGGACAAGTGTGCCTCCCGCTGCGCTTTCTCCGCCAGTTGTCGATCCACCGTCGCCAGCGAGTCCTGCCGTTGCATTTTGCGGCAGAGGAACCGAATTCGCTCCAGCATGGACACGTCGGGTTGGACGATCGCGAGAATTATTTCGATCGGAACTTGTGGCATCAGCAGTTCCACGAGTTTGAATTGGTAGACGGGGCCGGCCTGCGCGGCCTGCTGCCAGTATTGAATTGCCACGTCAGGCCTTCCCTCGAGAAAGGCGTCCTGGCCGGCTACAAGGAAGACTTCACCCTTGATGGCGGGACGCACGCGGAACGCCTGGTCGAAGCAGGCGTCTCTGTCCAATCCACCGGCCCCTTCGAGGAACGAGAGGTCCGTCAGGCGGATGTAGCCTTCGCCCAGCAGCGGGCACAGCGTTACGGCCCGACGCGCATGGTGCAACGCGGCCGTAAGATGGAGACGCCGGTCGCCAAAAGCGGTTGTCAGCCACGCGTTCATCTCGTCGGCGGATCCGAACTGCGAAGCCAACACCACTTCGCGGACCTGACGGACGCCGATCGGAACGACCTCCGCATTCTGCGGAAGATTGAACCATTCGACGTGGAGCCGCGCCTTGGCTGCGTGTGCGCGGGCATGGTCCGGCTGGAATTCGAGCACCTTGGACAACGCGTCGGCCATCTCGCTAATCGCCGCGGGGTACGCCGCCGGGTCGTCGAGCTTGTGGGAGTCTTTGTCTAGCGCCAGATAGCGGTACCAGTGCGGGGCCGCACGCGCCGCCGCCAGCCGGTTCTCGATCATCATCGGGGCAATCAGAATCAGCACAACCGTGGCCGCGAGCCATCCTAGGCAGTGACGAAGCACGAATGACGAATGACGAACCTCCGATCCCGCGCCTCTTGCTTCGTCATTTCCAAGCACCCACAGCCGGCTGGCACACGCGGCCGAGATCACCACCGCCACCATGCATCCGGGTATGTACCAGACGAAATCCGTCATCGAGTGGATAAAGCTGGCGGCAAGCGTGGCGGCCAGGGCAGCCACACAGATCAACACACGCGTCGGCGGCCGACGGCGCAGCAGCGAAACACACCAGTAGATGCACAGACCGACGGCCGTCAATGCCAGCAGCAGGCCCGACAGACCGCCCTCTAAGGCAACCTGGACGTAGCCGTTTTCGGCGTGCGTGTATTCGATTTGCTCGGCAGTTCGGTCGTTCTGGAGATAGATCGGGCAAACTTCGCGATGGCTCCCGAGCCCCGTGCCGGCAAGAGGGTAGTCGCGAATTGCCCCGGCGTCCGCCTGCCAGAGTTCCAATCGGCGCCCGTTGTTCAGTTCATCGATCGACGCGAAGTCGTCGAGCCGGGTGGCAACGGCGTCGTATCCGTGGATTGCCAGGAAGACCGCGACGAAGAGCCCAATTCCGACGACGCCAAATGCCGCTTTGCGGCCGATCAGCGCGGCGCGATAAAGGATCAACAGGCAAACGGAAACGGCTCCGGCCAGGGCCAGCGTTCCGCCACGTGAGGTAGACATCAGCGCGGCGACGACACAGATTGCGCAGGCGATCGCCCACAGCGCGATCTTCACGTCGTACTTACCGGTGCTCGACGAGCGGCGTCGCGCCGAATGCCGACGGCGATGCCCCGCGACCAAGGATGCCGTCCACCAGATCAGCGGACCGATCCCCAGAGCGATGAACTGGGCGAAGTGATTGCGATTGGCGAAGCTCCCCACGACCATCGAGTTCGTATGGCGGAACGGATGTTCGTAGAACCAGAAATACTTCCCGTTACTGGAGAGGTATTGCACCAGCCCAAACACCGCCATCAACAGCGTCGACAAGGCGATCCATCGCAGCAGCCGCTCGACGTCCTCCACGCGGCGGACGCGCTGGGCCGTCACCACAAACAACATCGCGAAACAGAGCAACAGCACGACTCCCTTGCGCGTGTCGACGGGCGCCAAGGACAACGTCGACCAGGTCCCCAGCGCCGCGGCCTCATCGCCGGATGCCGACCACAACGGGAGTGTTTCGCAATGACTCGGAGAGAGCGTAGCGAGCAGGGAGCCGGGCAACGGCACGATTTGCACCACGGCAAGTGCGACGGCGGCGGCCAGCAGCAGGCTCCCCGGCGTGCGAATCCAGGCTTTCGACGTCGCGCACTGCCGCAAACACCAGCAGGCGGCCGTCCACAACACGAACACGACGAGCACGAGTTGCCCCAGGGCCGATCGGCCCCCCATCACCAGTGGAACGAGAAAGACGGTGCTTGCCAGGCCGGCGTCGACGCCGCCGATCAGAATCGCGTCGAGTAAGCTCCCAACCGACCGGGTTCCGCAACCTGCCGGCCGAAGCGTCTCGGCTTCGCAAGAGTCCGTGACCATCACGCGTTCCTCTCGATGGGACCGTCAGGCCGCCTTTGGCAATGTTCTCCGCGTCGGCTGAACGAGCGTTTCAGACTGCTGCTTGTCGTTGTCGGGTTGCTCGTCGTCGTGCCCGTAACTGTATCCGTATCCGTAGCCGTAACCGTAGTAATCCTTACCACCCTCGGCGGTGACGCGGTTGAGCACGACGCCGAGCACGTTGATTCCCAGGCTGAGGAAACTGTCGGCCGCGTGGATGACGATCTTTCGGCGGTTCTTCTCAAGTTGGACGGTCAACAACACGCCGTCGACCAAGCGCCCGATGATCGCCGTATCGCTAACGAAGGCGGGCGGACTGTCGATGAGAATCTGGTCGTAGCGGGTCTCGGCCCAGGCCAGCAGTTCGGAGAATCGCTCGCTAGCCAGCATTTCCGTTGGATTGCCGGGACGTGGTCCGGAAGGAAGCACGTCGAGGTTCTCGATGATCGCCGCGGAGAGGTACTCCTCGGCCGTCTCGCCGACCGGTCCTTCGCGGCGCAGGATCGTCGACAGTCCCCGCTCGCCTTTGAGGTTCAACTGCGGGGTCAACCCCGGACGTCGCAGGTCGGCGTCGATCAACAGAGTCCGTTTTCCCGACTGCGCGTACGCCACGGCCAGGTTCATGGTCATCGTCGTCTTGCCGTCGCCCGGTTCGCTGCTGGAGACGACGATCCGCTGAACGCTCTGCTCCGACAACGCCAGCGCGGTTCGCAACGTGCGGAAGGCCTCCGTCTCGGTGGCGTTGGGGCAGACGTGCGCGTGGATCCCGTTGACGCCCGTCTCGGCCAGCGGTTCCAACCGGCGGACCATTGCCAACACGGGCAGCTTGGTCAGTGCCTGCAACTCCTCGGGTGAACGGAAGCGGTCGTCGAGTAGATCCTGGAGGTAGACCACGGCCAGTCCCGCCCCGGTGCCGATCATTACCGACAACATCAACACGACGGTCATCTTCGGCCAAACGGGGCCGCTGGGAACTTCCGGGCGTTTGAGGACGGCGGTCCTGAGCATTCCGCTTTTCTGGCTTAGCTTGATGTTCGCCAGGCGTTCCAACACGATGTCGTAGGTACGCTCCAGGCGTTTCCAATCGACCATGAGCATCTCGAGCTGTGCCTTGGCGCCGTCCAATTCGCTTGCGGCGAATTTCGCTTCGTCGTAGCTGGTCCGGGCCAGATTCTCTCGCGACGCGGCGTGATCGTATTCTCTGCGCACCCTGCTGAGCATCCTGGCGGCAAGTTGTTCGTTGCCGGTGCGCCCGGACCCAGCCATAACCTGGTACTGATTCTCGAAGAAGGCCTCCGTTGCGAGAATCCTCTGCTGGGTCTCCTTCACCTTGCGATGTGCCGGTCCGTAGAGTTGCAGATCCGCCTGCAACTTGGCCTGATCTTCGATCAAGTTCCGGCGAAGGATCGCATCGGAAGTGGGATCGGATACGGGAATCCCCAATTGCTGAAGGAACGTATTGCCACCCATCTGCGCAGTCATCGTCATGGCAAATTGGGCCAGATCCTCGCCGCTTTGAACGGCCGCCTCAACGGCCACCAAACGGGACTGGGCGTCGAGTCGCTTTTCCATCGCCACGATCCAGGCTTCGTTGAGACTCATCACGCGTTTCACCACGGCGCTGGTTCCGTGCTCGCCGTCGCGAATCCCCAGTTCCGGTGTATTGCGTTGCGCCGCGAGCAGTTCGACCTTCTTGAGTTGCATCTGATCCAGGGTCTTTGTCTTCTCGTTGTTGAGAATATCGAGCAACTCCGCAGCCGTGTTCTGGTGGAGACTGTCCATGAACTCCAGATAGGCCGTCTGGATGGCGTCGACCACCGCAGCCGCCGTTTCGGGGTCGGTCGACTGGTAGGCCAGCAGCAGAATCGTTGCCTTCCGTTCGATCGCCACCTCGAGTTTTCTCTGCAGCGCGGCAGGCCATTCATCTTCAGGAAGTGCCTCCAAGTCGGTACGGTACTCCGGCGGCAGGATCTTCAAGGCCGCTTCCATCACCGCCTCGCTCTGGAGCATGCTCTTGTAGGTGACCATCAGGTTTTGCGACGACTGCCCGGCAGACATCTTCGGCGACAGCGGATCGGTGTCGCCGGTGTTCATGACCAGCAGCGACGCCTTCGATTCGTAGACCTTGGTAGCCGTGACGTAATAGAGACCGCCGAACACGCCGCTCACCATCAAGGCCACGATCACGACGGCCTTGCGGTAGTAGACGGCTCGCAAAAACCGCAGCACCGCTTGCACGAAGTGGGGCTCCGGAATCGAATCGGTAAGCGAACTGGAGGTTGGCTCGGTCATCTAATGTAAGGTTCTCTCGAGAAGAATCGCTCTGCCTACCATAACGGCAACGGCAACGATGCCCCGACGCCGAACCGGATCAACTGCAACGCATCAATCGCCGCCGTGCCGACGTTCGGCTCCACGCTGACGATGTCGCCGGGAGCCAGGCGAATGTTCTCGTTGGGATCGCTCTTGGCCTTGCGCAGGCTGATCTTGATACCCACGGGAGCCTGTCCCTGCGAATCTTTACGCGTGACGATCACTTCGTCGGCGAGCTTCGAACTCGCTCCGCCGGCCAACGCGATCGCTCCGAGTAAGCGCAGGTCGTGATTGATCGGGAAATCGTACCGATCGGGTCTGCCCACCAGACCGATTACTTCGATCCGCTCGGGGTTGCATCGCTGGATCATCACCACGGTGCCATCCTCGAGGTATTGCGTGGCCTGGGGCTTTCCGGCTGCTGCCGCCAAATTCAGGCAAACCCGCGACACCTGCCCGCCCGGAGCCGCCATCGCGCCGCTCGTTAGCTGGATGTTGCCGGGCCCGGCGATCGCTTCGTCCGAAAAAGCCGTGGCCGTGTAACCCATCGGACGGCGAATCTCGACGTCGGTGCCCGCATCCTCGGCCAAGCCGCCTGCGGCCATGATGGCGCCCATCAAGTAGCTCGATTTCCGCGACAGCGACTGGGTGCCGGGATTCTCGACCGCCCCGAGAACGGTGACACGGTTGACGCGTGGCTGATTCATCCTGACGGTCACGTGGGGTTGGCGGTACATGCTGGTTCGTATGCAGGCCGTGGCGATCTGCTCTTCGGCGGCCATCAACGGCATGCCCGCAAGCTGCAGGATGCCGATTTCCGGTATGATTGCCGTGCCGTCGCTGCCGACGCGAACAATGAACTCCGTGACCGCGTCCTCGTTCAGGCCCGCGGCGATCGATACGCTGAGCAGGTCACCCCGGTCGATCAGTTCGTGGTTGACCGGCGGTCCTGCGAAACCGGAAAGATCGAGTGTCTGCGCGTTCTGAGCCGCAATCGCTCGGTATCCATTTGGAATCGTAGCGGGGAGATAGTAGTGACTTTGCGAGCATCCCGCAACGGCAATGACCAGCGTGAACGTGGTCAGCAACAGCAGCCGGCCGACCGGCTGCCTGCTTGGGCAAAGGAGCAACGGCATGGGACAAGGTGGGGCAGGAGGGTGATTCGGGGGGGCGGCCAGTGCCGTTTCAGGAGGATGTGGGGCGGTTTGCGGTGTAGTGCAATCTGTGGCACCGAGGCCGCAATCCTCTGGTTTGGCTTCCTGAACAGGCAGCCGGAGTGGTTCATGCAATCTCTCTAATCGGTCGAAACCGCCGGAAAATCTTGCCTAATCCGAAAAGTTTGCCAATAACCCACCGCCGCGGGGAGGTATAGGGTGTTTACGCAGCGGGAGGGCGCAATCGACAAGGCCTAGCCCAAACTTCTCCTCACCACGAACGGAGGAGAGTTCGACATTCTGCTGTTCCTTTCCTCCTTTCTCTCTCCCCCGTGTTCCCCGTGGTGAGATATCCGTCCTATCTGTCGCGACAAGACCTTCGAGCCTCGCTAGATCGCTCCAGATTCCGGCCAATACACCCGTTTCCATACCTCCGATCAGCACAGCCGACCGGTCATGATGCACTAAACTCAACCCACACCCCCCACGTTACGCAAGCTGGTGAGTGTAGGAAAACTTTGCCGATCATGGTGACTGGAGATGTTTGGACTCAACCTTCGCGACTAATCTCCCGATAGTGTGGAAGACCACGTGGGCGATAATCTGCGCGGTCAGCCCCCTGAAATCCCACCTTAATCAGACCTCGTGTTGTTGCGGATTCGACTTCAAAGCCGTGTCTTCCCGGTGAGTTCAGCAGAGTACCGAAAGCCGCATCCGGGCACGTCTTGTTGAGACGAAACATGTATTACATGGTTGCCATTACAGCCGGCACCGCCCTCTTGCTAACGCCCTTGGCGAGCAAGCTTGCCTGGAGATTCAGCGCTGTTAGCCGACCGGACGGCCAGCGCAAGTTGCATGCCCGTCCTACTCCTCTCTGGGGTGGCGTTGCGGTGTACATTGCAATGCTCCTGGGAATGACGTTCTGTTTGGTGATGCTGCCGGGCGCCGCAGACTTTGCGGCACTGGCGGTTGCGGTCGGACTGTCGGCCGGCATCCTCTGCCTGTTGGGATGCTGCGACGACATCCTGGAAATCAATGC
>JABMRB010001044.1 GCA_013202865.1 Candidatus Nealsoniibacteriota bacterium
GCCATTTAGCCGCCGGGCTTGCCCGGCGCGGCTTTGGCGACGCGAGTCGATGTTCCGCCGACGCGCCGGGCAAGCCCGGCGGCTAAATGGTCTAGACGTTCGTGACGTTCTGTTGGCGGTAACGATTCTGTCGCTCTGTACTCCCGCCCTTGCCCAGGACACCGTCCTGGTCGCCAGCGGCAGCGAAGGCGGCCGCACCCGGATTACCGGGCGCATTCTCGACTACACGGGCAGGGAACTCACGTTGGAACACGCCGGCGGACAGCAGCGGCGCATCCCGGCCGAGTTGGTCCTGAACGTTGAAACCCCGTACGGACAGAAACACACCGAAGCCGACGCACTCTTTGCAGCCGGCCATTTCGATCAGGCGTTGCCGCAATACCTGGAAGCCCGGGAACTGGAAGACACGCCGCAGCGCCGTTGGGTCCGCCGACAGATTATCGCGCGGATCGTCCGCTGCTACGCGGCCCTCGGGCGACCGGATCAGGCGGGCGAGGCATTCCTATTGCTGGTGCGTGCCGATCCGGCGATGCTGCACTTCGACTGCATCCCGCTGGCCTGGATGCCCCGGCAACCGTCGCCCGCCATGGAGCAGACCGCCCGACGATGGCTTCAGCGCAACGAACCGGCCGCCGCCTTGCTCGGCGCCAGCCACCTGCTCGCCGGCAACGCCCGGGCCGGGGCGCTCAGTACGCTGCGGCAGTTGAGCACGTCGACCGACCGACGCGTGGCACTGCTGGCATCGGCCCAAACGTGGCGAGCCGAACTGACCACCGCCGACGACGACCGGCTCGACACTTGGGCCCAGGTGATTGAGCAACTTCCCGAGCCGCTGACTGCCGGGCCATATTTCGTGCTGGGACGCGCCCGAGCGCATCGCAAACAATGGGATCGAGCCGCGTTGGCCTCGTCGCGCGTCGCGATCCTACATCCGCAGCAACGCCCCTTGGCCGCCCAATCGCTCGTCGACGCTGGCCGGTGCCTGGAGGAACTGGGCGACCTCAAAGGTGCCGTGCGCTTGTATCGCGAGCTAGCCCGCGACTATCCGGAGCAGCGGCGTGCCGTGGCTGAGGCCCAGAGTCGGATTGATGCGTTGAGTGAGGAACCGAAAGAGGATTAGGGGATTTGGGGATTTGAAAAGCGAGATTCGAGTCTGTCCTTGTATGCTTAACCTCCTAACAACCTAATCCTCCAACACGCCAATCCCCGACCAGTGGCAACGACCTGCTGAAACATAACCTACCCGCGACGCAACCCCACCCAGCGCAGTGGGTGGGCGTTACCCCAATACACTATCCACTATCCACCACCCACTATCCGCACCATGACACAACGCTCTGCACTGCCGTCAAACTGGGATGTTCCGCAGGAGTTTCGCGACCGCCTGGGACGAGACGCTGGTCGGCAGCGGGCCATGCTCTGCGACGGGCACCTGCTGCTGGTTTTGCACGCCCCGCCCGAGCCCGAGCAAATCAAGCGCGAAGCACGCCTGTTTTGGCGCAAGCCGGACGGGGCATGGAGTTCCAACGAACTGGGTAGCGGATCGAGGGCTCTGGACAACCATCTCGACGAGTACGCCGCCGCCGTCGAGCGTTGCGACGAGCTGGAAGAACAAGCCGACGAGCCCGGGGAGCGATTCGACGTACTCGACGCGCTGACGCCGATCCACCGCGCCGCCCGGCACATGCACCAGACGCTCCAGGACGCCCGCGAACTGGTCCCCGCCGACCGCGATCTGCTAATCTTTCGCGATCGGGCGTACCAAGTCGAACGAACGGCCGAGCTGCTCTACAGTCAGGCCCGCAACGCGCTCGATTTCGCCATGGCACAACGCGCCGAGGAACAGGCCCAAAACGGAAAACGCATGGCCGGCGCGGCCCACCGCCTGAACCTGCTGGCCGCGTTCTTCTTTCCGATCGCCGCGCTGACCGCGCTGTTCGGCGTGAACCTGAAGCACGGACTGGAAGACGCGTCGGCACCGCTGCCCTTCCTGGCCGTGCTCGGGGCCGGATTGATCCTCGGCGGCTTGCTGACGCTGTTCGTTACGCAACCGGCGCCGCAGCGCCGCAGTCGATCGCGGGCGCCGGCTCGCGACCAGAAAACATCATCTGACTCGAATCAACGTCTTGGAGGGAGATAGCGTGCGAAGGATCACGTTGGCTGTTGTCGTAGTAGTAGTGGCCGCGGCGGTCTGGCCGAGCTGGGAAAGTTCGGCTCGGTCTGCGGAGCCCGCCTCGAACGCGCAAGGCGACAAGGCCGCCGAGGACGATCAGTCCGATACGTCCCTGGGCCTCGGGGGTATCCTCAAGGCGGGCGGACCGGTCGGCGTGCTGATCATCCTGCTGTCGATCGGCGCGGTGGCGCTGGTGATCGAGCACGCGATGACGATTCGCGAGGGCGTGCTAATGCCGCCGGGGATGGCCGACGAGGTTCGCGAGTTGCTTGGCCAGGGGAAGCTCGGCCCGGCCCAACAGCGATGTCGCACCGAGCCGAGTTTTCTCTCCCACGTACTCGAAGCCGGTTTGGCAGAGGCCGACGTCGGCTGGCCGGCCGTGGAAAAGGCCGTCGAGGACGCCGCCGCCGATCAGTCGGCCCGGCTGTTTCGCAAGATCGAATACCTTTCGGTCATCGGCAACATCGCCCCGATGCTGGGGCTGTTGGGTACGGTGATCGGTATGATTTTCGCCTTCCAGAAGGTGGCCACGGCATCGGGCCCCGTCGTGGCTGCCGACCTGGCCGAAGGCATTTACCTGGCGCTGATCACCACGGTGCTGGGGCTGATCGTGGCGATTCCGTCGCTGGCGGCGTTTGCCTGGTTTCGCAACCGGGTGGACCAACTCGTGGCCGAGACGTCCTATACCGTGCAGCACGTCTTCGCCCCGATCAAACGCACCCGCACGGCCCGGGCGCCGCAAGGACCGTTGCCCCCCGCCCCGCCACCGACGGGAGGCCGTTGATGCGTGTGCCGGCAAACACCAATCGTGCCGCGGTGGATTTCAACATGACGCCGATGATCGACATCGTGTTCCTGCTGATTATATTTTTCCTCGTTTCCAGCCACTTTGCCCAGCAGGAGGTACAAGTCGATCTGGACCTGCCCTCTGCCGCCGAAGGCCGAAACCCGCAGGAAGACGACGCCCGCCGCGTGGTCGTCAACGTGCTGTCGCAGCAGCAACCGGGCGAGCAGATCGTGGTCGCCGGGCGGCCGGTCGACCAGCGGGAGTTGACGCGAATGATCGCCGCCGAGAACAATCAGAGCAAGCAAGCCCAACGTCGCCTCGAGGTCCGCATCCGCTCCGACCGCCGCGTACCCTATCGCATCGTCGAGCCGATCATGGCCGCCTGCGCCGAGGCGGGCGTGTGGAAGGTCACGTTTGCAGTAACAAGGAAAAGGAAATGACGAAGCACGAATGACGA
>JABMRB010001045.1 GCA_013202865.1 Candidatus Nealsoniibacteriota bacterium
AGGATGGCCCCTACTCGTGTTACTTCATCTGGTTACGTGGAGCGGAGTTTCTCATCAATTGCCGTAAGTCAAGTTAATGCCTCCCAAACTAATGTGGTGTTTGGTGTGAATTTGGGTGGCATTTGGCGTGAGACGGCTTTGGGTGGCAAACGAAGGTTGATGCCATGTGCAGGTTGGCAGATTGAGGAGGATGCCATCCTCGTCTCGAACCATGCACTAGGAGGCTTTCAGCGTTCCTTCTTCCATGAACCGTTTGAATCCGGCCTGGTCCAGATGGCCGCGATACATCAAGTGCGTTTGAACCGAGATGACATCCGCTTCCCGAGCCGGTTCCTGATCCTTATTCGACGGCATCAACACGCGAGCTTTCGATTCTGCGTGTTCAAATACCAGGCAATTCGGCTCAACGCTCTCACGTGCCTCGAAACGCAAGTCGATAAGTAGCTGTCGAAGCTGCTGATTTGTTGGCTGCATGAGGGTAGCTCCTTCACCCTTCCAGGTGCATTCGCTCAAGCGACATGTCGCGAAAGCGGTCAATCGACTGCACGGTAATCTTGTTAGACCACGGCATCCGGATTGTCGTCGTCTTCTGGTCTGGATTGAGTCCTTTTAACACGTCATCGACATATCGACGGACGTCCACCCAGTAGCCCACTTGCTTCGTGGTTATACAGGAAAACGAGGGCCGGGCGGTCGTTCCTGCTCCTCAAGTGCGTCCATGATTGGCTGAATCGACTCCATGATCCGCTTGTTTTCCTCTTCTGTGGTGGTTCCTCGCATCGCCTTCGGAGGTGGCTTCTTCCAGTGTTTCAGCCAAAGTTTACGGATCAGCGAGTCCTCTCCCGGCTCTGCATCGGGTGCATCCTTCCTCGCCATCGCCATCTCATTAAGGGCCTTCTGCAAGTTTTGCTGGCCCACGAAGCTCTGATCGTCTTGGAGGATGAACGGCGCCAGTTGTCGGTGCAACTTGTCACCAGAGCAGAACACGAACGCAAACGGGGTGTAGCACAGGTACTCCAGGTCCACGACATTGCTTGAACGAGTGCCGAATACGCCCTGCATCATGCCCATGTAGTAAAGTAAGTTGACGCGAAGACAGTGGTGAGCATATGGGGCAAAGGATACCAACGATCTCTCAACAGTCCACTTCCAGCGGGCAGCCACACGCTCGCGCGTTTCCGAGTCACACCGTAGTAGGGCAAGAAACCACAACAGAAGCGGCTTCTGGAATTCGGGCTGGGCCAACATCAGGTCAACAACATCCCCCATCTGTTCAGCAGACTGGATTTTGATTGGCTGTTGTGGAAGTGCCTGCTTCATTTCCTCAAGTTTCGAGCCGTGGGCGGCTTCTCGCCACTGAACCGCAAACTTCAAATCCTCCTCGTTGAATTGCCCCGAGCGCCAACGTAGAACAGCCTCATTCTCTGGTTGAATGGGGATGAAAACGCCTTTCGAGCCGTCCTTGGCGGTGACGGGCCTTGCCCCACAAACAGCAGGTTTACGAGCCATCGGGACGGAATCGCCCAGAAGATTGTGGATACACATCGTCTGGTAGTGGGCATTGGCAATCGAGTCGATCGGAAATAACTTGTCGGCAATGCCCGCAACCTTCCTCTTGGCAGCTTTGAGGTCATCTGGCTTCAACGAAAGATCGGCCAGTGTTTCCATCAGAAGCACTGGAGGTACAACGGTGTAGAAGTAGCGGCTGACCTCGTGTACCGCCGCTTGCCCAAGCGATTGGATCGCCGACTTGTCGAAAAGGATAGATGGTCCCATGCCTCCAGGATTCCCTTGCTAGCGGTCAACTTCGTTTGGGTCCGCCCTCTCTGGATTCCGGGGACACGTACCTGTTTGGCTGTTTGGCCAATCCAACCATGCCGGGAATCTACCGAATCTTCCCCAGTATGCCAATATCGGTTTGTGTCCCCGGATTCCCTGTGTCCCCGGATTCCCCCCAAATTCCGCCGGATTCGCCGCTTTGGTTCACGCAATTGTTAGGCCATGCGTTGCGGCTGAGCAATCTACTGAAGCGGGAATTCGTCAGTATGAATGCGTTGTATAGGACGGCCTTTGAAGTATCCAAAGTCGTCTTCGAGTTGCTGAGCCTCCTGCCGCCAATCACTATTGCTTGTATTGACCTGCAGGTAAATCAAGTCGGTCGCCGATCCGATTGCAGGGTCGAATTCAGTGAATCCAATACCGATTACAATGTCCGACTCGTCCTCCACCTTGTGCCGAGCGATCAAGCAACGAGCGTAGAGTTCCTGCAAACGCAACTCACGTTTTTCGTCTTTGCCGAAGTACGTCAAAACGTAGAGGCATTGCGACGGAGACTGCATCATGCGAGAGCGGGTTTTACCAGCTTTGGAATCGCGGAGAAACTCGACGAGACCATTGGATAGTAAACGGCGACAAAACCGGTCTTCGCGAGCCATGGCGCGAACGGCGAATTCACGATCTTTCAGCTCAAGTCCAGATTCAGGGTGATCGTGGCCTTCGTTTCCTGCCAAGGCTTCAATTAGATGGTCCCACTTATAGCTTTCGGCGTCTTCAACCTTGCGTGCTTTGAACTCCGGTTTTGAACGGATTTCGTCCCATATTCCGCTTTCGACTATCAAGAAGTCTGTATTTCCGGGAAACGTGCGGCCGCCATGGATGTAGACGCCCAATAAATCGGCTTCGATGCCGTTGATAACGATTCCGCCGCAGTTTGTCAGGAATGTTTCTTTCGCAGATAGGTAATGAACAAAGTCGGTGATGGTATCCAACTCCGTCACGATGTCGATTAGGGTTTGTTCTGTAAATACGTGGACAGGCCCCTTTCCAAAGTCGCCGGAACTGATTAAGCACTCACCGCCACTGCCAAATGCGACGGCAACGCGATGAATGCGGCGGGCGTCAGTTGGCGGAAGGGGGATGCCCTGTGTCCCATCAGCGTGAACGACGTGCGACGCTGATTGCAGCCATTTGGATGCCCCGTAAAGCTGCTTCACTGATGCGTCTACAGCCTTGCGTTGCCAACGTTCGTGATGAACGTGGTCTTCGGGATCCTCAAGAGTGATGTCCTTTACGCTGAAGACAACGATATCGGGTTCACAGACGACGAGGACGTCGCACAGTTCCTTACCCTTCTTGCCCAGTGGATTGTTGTAGCACCAGAGCGATAGAAAGGTTTGAGTGCAGAGGTCGTGTGTGAATTGCTCAGATGGTGTTAGAGGTGCGGACATGGACGCCGTTCCATTGTTAGTAAGCGGGGTTCCGAGCAGAATCCCTTCCTCCAACCTGACACCGCAACCCCCATCAGGGTTCGGAGTGCAATTTGTGGCGCAACAAGGATTCTACGGCTCCGTACCGTATAGCGGCCAATGGTCATCGAACTATACGGCTAACGTTCGTGTAGCACGCGGCCGTTCCAGTATCCCTCGTGAAGTAAGGCTATTGATGTCAGTATTTTACAGCGGCTCCTCTGGCAACTCAAGGGGGGAAAAGAGGCGACGGGGAAACCTGTTTTCTCGTTGGCGCGGTGGGTGACGGTGCGCCCTCACCCCGACGCTTTCGCAAAGGGAGACGCCCTCACCCCAACCCTCTCCCGAAGGGAGAGGGAGTTCGGGGCGGCATCGGTTGCGCGTGGCGGAAGGGCCGTGGGGCGTAAACGGCCCGTGCGTGGGTCGAGGACCTCGGCATCAGGCGGAGAAAGCCCTCAGCCCCTGCCCCTCACCCGCAAGCGGGAGAGGGGAGTTGCTGTTGGGGTGGGG
>JABMRB010001046.1 GCA_013202865.1 Candidatus Nealsoniibacteriota bacterium
AAGAGTCCTGACCCCTTTGTTCCGCTACGGGTGATGTTCGTGATTACGAGCATGCCGGTCGGCGGGGCCGAGACGCTGCTGGTCGAGGTGATCCGGCGAATGGACCGTTCGCGGTTCGCACCGGAGCTTTGCTGCCTGAAGTATCTTGGTCCGCTGGGGGAAGTGTTGGCCGAAGAGATCCCCGCGTTCACCGGCTTGCTGGCACAGAAATACGACTTCGCCGTGCTGTGGCGACTGACGAAACTGATGCGGCAGCGGCAGATCGACGCGGTGGTAACCGTCGGCACCGGCGGCGACAAGATGTTCTGGGGCCGGCTGGCCGCCCGGGCGGCCGGTGTGCCGGTGATCTGCTCCGCACTGCATTCGACCGGCCTGCCGGACCACGTCGAGTTGCCCAATCGCTTGCTGGCCCCGATCACCGACGCCTTCATCGGCGTCGCCGAGCCGCACGGCCGGTACCTGATCGAACACGAGGGCTGCCCGGCTCGCAAAGTCCGCGTGATCCCCAACGGGGTCGATCTCGAGCGGTTCCATCCCCGCTGGCCGCAGTCCACGGTGCAACAGGAACTGACCATCGCCCCGGGCACACCGGTCGTCGGCATCGTGGCCGCCTTGCGACCGGAAAAGAACCACGAGTTGTTCCTCCAGGCCGCGGCACTGGTTCGCAAGGAACTGCCCGAGACGCAGTTCCTCATCGTCGGCGACGGCCCGCAGCGTGAGAAGCTCGAATCGCTGGCCGGCGAACTCTCACTGACCGGGGCCGTGCGCTTCCTCGGCACCCGTAGCGACGTGCCGCAGTTGCTTTCGCTCGTTGACGTGTTGCTGATCACCTCGCACATGGAGGCCAACCCGATCTCGATTCTCGAGGCCATGGCCTGCGAGAAGCCGGTGATCGCCACCCGCGTCGGCTCGATCCCCGAAACGGTTCTCGACGGCAAGACCGGCTATCTGGTCGCGCCCGGCAACGCCGCCGAGCTCGCCGATCGCGTTGTCGAGTTGCTAGTCCACCCGGACCGCGCCGCCACGATGGGCCGCGCCGGCCGCGAGCACGTCATCGCCGCCTGGTCGATCGACCGGACCGTGGCAGGGTATCAGGACCTGATTGCAGAGATCTACGCGGCGAAGAGGCCACATTAGCCGAGCAGCGAGCCGCCGGGTTTACCCCGGCGCACCGGGCCTGTTTTGCCCGCCAACCGCCTTGCCCTGTGGCGGTGTCAGCGTACCCCACAATCCGTCACAGCCGACGAAATGCGATCCCACCCAGTCTGGCAAAGAGTGGTGCGCCGCTGTACAATTCCGGTTTCGTCTTCGATTCCCCAAGGCATGATCGGGGTGGCGGCATGAAGTTACTGAGCCAACGCGAATTGAACGCAACGCGCGAGAAGCTGAGATTGCGCGAACAACGGTACGACGCCATCCAAGCACAATCGGCCGACGACGAGCACGTACAGAAACTGACGTTACGATCACTCAAGAAGCTCATCAACCAACTCACAGAGGAAATCGCCCGGTTTGAAGGCCACGCAACTACGAAGTAGTTTTCCGGCGCGACGCCTGGATTACAAGAGGGGGAATCGTGGCTACAACGGCTGACGTGGAGGGTGCCATGAATGTTATGATCAGATTCATTGTCGTCGTTACAGCGTCTGTTTGGGGGCCCTTGCCGGGAAGCTGTGGTTGCTCCGAACAGGATTCTCCGGAGAGCGCGGAACAGACTCGCTTGTCGGCCGCCGAAGTGGCCCGAATGTATGACGAGTTTGCCACGGACGTACAGGAACTCCTGGACGCCGGGAGCAGTTCCGTTGGTCCTTCCTTTGACGACCTGGAGGGCCGCGCCCGTATGACGCGATTGGGTGCATTGGTGCCCGAACACAAGGCATTCTTTCGCGCCCAAGTGGAGAAGAACTTGTTTATCGCCGAGTATGTCCTATGGGGTTCCAAACCGCACACGGAGCATCGCAAGGAGTTTGACCGGCTTCATCAGCGTTACATGGGATCCGTGACCTTCAACACTCCGAACTACGATCCGCGAGTTAGCGAAAAGCGGAAGAGGGCTTACCGTGACCTGTGGCTGTGGATCTTGTCTGACGGTAAGCCAGAATCGTTGCCGGATCCTCGGCAAAGCGACAATGAAGTGGAGGAAGAATACGCTCAGGCGCGACAGAGGTTGGGGGCGAAGTACGGCAAGGCCGTCTTGGCTCTTGTCGACTCGCTGATGAACAACGACCACCGTGTCGGTCGTCAAGCGGTCGAAGAGTTGGTGAAGACGAATCCGGCAGGCCTGGTAGAACTGATCAGGGCCGTCGGGGATCAGCACGATTCGCACCTCACCGGGCGTGTCGATGAAGAGTTGCGAAAACTGGGGCCGGGGGCCAAGCAGGCAATTCCGGGGTTGATTCGAGCACTGCGCGATGAGGACGAATTCGTCAGGGCATCGGCCGTCTCCATTCTGCCGGGGATCGGCTGGGAGGCCACGGCGGCGGTGCCCGAGTTGATCCGGCTGCTCGCGGATAGCGAACAAGTGCAGATCCAAGTCATCCAAACACTTCAATCGCTGGGCTCCGAAGCAAGGGCGGCCGCGCCGGCATTGGTACAGGTGGCACAGGATCAGAACGTGAGTCGCTCGCTCCGGCAGGCCGCGACCTTAGCCCTGGCGCCGATAGGAGCGACGAAAGAACTGGCAGAGTTGCTCCACAATCCGAACCCGGACACGCGTGCCACCGCCGCGTGGGTATTGCCTGCGTTCGGCCGGGTAGCCGTGCCTGATTTAACAAAGGCGCTGCGAGATGAGGATGCATCAGTCCGGCGTGAAGTTGCGCGGGCTCTGAAGCGGATAGGCGCAGCGGCCAAAGAGGCCATACCCGAGTTGGTAAATAGATTGGAAGACGAGGACAAGTCTGTCAGAAGAGCGGCTGCCGACGCGCTGAAGGCAATCCGCGCGAAGCCTGATCTTCCGGTGATTCCTTGAAGGTATGAATCACGCCGAGTGCGTGGATAAACGTCCGGCGGAGCCTAGATTGACCGCCCGGACCAGAATCTGGTAGAATGGTGCAAGATCCGGCCGGCGGCGGCAACCTTGCCGCGGAGGCCATGGTGCGCCAGTTCACCCAGCAATTACCCCCTTCCCCCGGAGCCCCGTCATGTTGAACTCAAGACAACTCGCCCCAGTTCTCGCCGTGTTTCTGGCCCTGACGGCTACCGTGGCCGTGGCCGATCAAGAGCCGCCTTCGGCCGACCAGATTGGGCAGTGGATTAAGCAACTCGATGCGGACGAATTCTCCGCCCGGGAGGCCGCTGCCGTCAAACTGGCTGAGGCGGGCAAATCGGCCATCGACGGCCTGGCTGAGGCGGCCGTTGGGGAGAGTCTCGAGCCGGCGACCCGGTCGATGCAGATCCTCCGTAAGCTGTACGGCTCGGACGACGAGCCCACGAAGACCGCCGCCAAGGAGGCGCTCAAAAAGATCGCCAAGGCGGGCCATTCGACCTCCTCGCCCCGAGCGAAGCAGTTGATTAGCCCGAAGCCCAAAGAGCAGGCCCTGCCCGGGGTGCTCGGCATGCCCAATATCCAGATCTTCGGCGGCGGCAACGTGATTGCCGCGACCACGAAGAGCGTCAGCGTCTCGAACGTCAACGGTGTGAAGGAGATCAAGGTCGAAGAAGACGGCCGAAAGATCAAGATCAAAGACGACCCGAAAAGCGGCATCGAGATGTCGATCACCGAAACAAAAGACGGCAAGGAGAAGACCAAAACCGTCAAAGCCAAGAACGCCGACGAACTGAAGAAGAAGGACAAGGCCGCCTACGATCTCTACAAAGAATACGATCAGCAGAACGTCGGCGGGGCGATTCAGATCCAGCTCCAGGCGGGCGGAATCCCCGGCGGTATTCAGATTCAGCCGTTGCTGCCACAGCAGATCCAAGGAAGGCTGCAACTCGTCCCCGGCGGTGCCCAGCCGGCAGCGGCCAAACAAATCGAGATGGCCACGAAGCAACTAGAGCGAATCGGCAAGCAGCTTCAACGGGCAAGCAAAGACGCCGAACAGAGCAAAGAGCTGCGCAAGGCCCTGAAGGATCTGGAGGCCGTGTTGAAGAAGCAGTTGGACGATGTCCAGCAGCAGTTGAAGCAGCAAGCCAAGCCGGAAACCGACAACGAGCCGGCCCCGGAGTAACCGGTCGGGCGAAAACAGCCTTGTAGGACGGGTTTTCAGCCCGTCTCCGCCGGCTTGGACAGGTTAGAAACCTGTCCTACGATACGCCGGCCGGGAATCCCTCCCGCCCGGGGACTACTGCCCGCAGTGCATCTAGGGGGTTGCAGGATCTCCGCGGTTCTGATAGGCTCACTGTTGGATACTTGGTGACGAGTTGGATATCTCTTTTCATAGCCGATTCGGCGATCCCGCGCGTTGCGTCGTCACCGCGCCGAATCTAGTCGAGGTAGCGCTCTTGCGTTGCAACTGATCGGGCTTGCTCACGCCGGGAGGAATCCCTGCCACAGGATGCCCGTCTGGGGTTGCTGCTCTTTGCAGTGATTCCCGCAGCCAACTTCGTTTTCCAAAGAAGGATGAGACCATGTTACAGCAGCGAACACTCGGGCAATGGGCGCCAACAGCGGCATCGTGGTGCATCGTGCTCGGCGCGATCCTGGCGGCGGCAACCGCGGCACGGGCCGATATCGTCGGGTTCGACGATCCAGTCGGATTCACGCCGAACGAGAACGGCAATGCGGCGGGGCTGCCCAGCATCGTCGGCGACATCGTCACCATGACAACGGCCTTGGGCAGCCAGGCCACGTCGTTGTTCTACAACGAGAAACAGGACATCGACACCTTCACGGCCAGTTTCGACTATCAAGATGTGAGCATCGACGGAGCGGACGGACTCGCCTTCATCATCCAGAACGACGTCAGGGGCCTCAATGCCCTGGGCGCCGTCGGCGGCAGCCGCGGATACATGGACAACAACAACCTCATCGACATCAACAACAGCGCGGCCTTGCTTTTGAATATCTACCAGACCAGCGACGTCGCCATCGGAATGAACGGCCTCGCGGGCCCCGCCGGACCGACGGCTCCCGTTAATCTGCGGAGCGGGAACACGATCTCAGTCACCGTCGAGTACGACGGCAGTGACTTGATCCTGAACATGACCGAACAAGGGACGGCAAACACCTTCAGTTACACGCAGCCCGGTGTCTACCTGCGGACCGTGGTTGGCGGCCAACCGACCGCCTGGGTGGGTTTCAGCGCCGGCACCGGCGGTGTCAATGCCGAGCAGAGGATCAGCAATTTCCTGTTCTCGGGCGAACCGATGCCGGAATTGACTTGGGACGGCAACGGAAACGGCCTCTGGGGCCAATCCCGGTGGGACGGCGTCACCCCGCCCAACTTCCCCGTCGACGATGCTACCGGCAGGGTCGACGCAGTAATCAATTCTGCGAACCAGACCGTTACCGTGGCTGCGAATCGTTCGGCCTATTCGCTGGACGTGTCGGCCGGAGCGGTCAACATCGGCCAAAACAACACCTTGGCGATTGCGACGCAGATCGACGCCACCGCAATCACGCTACAAAACGGCGCCACGCTGACGGCCGGCGGAGGTGGCTCGATTGACCAACTGACGATCGGCGCGTCTTCCACAATCGGCATCGGAACGGGCAGCATGTCGGTCGGCCAGTTGACCGACGGCGGCGCGCCCGCCACGCTGATTAAGACCGGTGGCGGAAGTCTGGAACTGGGCGGCCCGGCCGGCAGCGTCTCGTTGGTTTCCGGATCGACGGTCGAGGTGGCTGAGGGCTCGCTCCGCTCGATCGGTGACAATCCGCTGGGCAATGCACAAACCGTACGACTGACCGGCGGCACGTTGATCGTCGGCGTGAACCCGGAAAACCTATCGGTCGGCCCGAACGTTCCCACCGCCGGCCTGAAGCTCTGGCTGGACGCCGACGACCCCGCCACCCTCTTTCAGGACACGGCCGGGACTACCCCGGTCACCGGCGACGGCCAACAAGTGGCGATGTGGGCCGACAAGAGCGGAAATAGCCTGCACGTTACGGAAGTCGACGTCGACCTTCAGCCGGCCTATGCCACATCGGTTACCGAGTTGAACGCCCAGCCCGCGATCCACTTCGCCGGTGACGTGCTGCAGGCGGTATCCAACTCGACCGGAATCGTCGGGGAGCACGACCTGACGCTCATTACCGTCTGGGCGAACGCCGAAGACACCGGCGAGCACTATCAGCACACGTTCCACATGGGAAGCGGGGGCGGTAGCCAGGCGTACGGCCACTCGGTCAACCGGCAAAAAGAGGACGTCGATCCGACATTGAACGGTTACGTCAGCAACCATTACTGGGGCAGCGGTTTCAGCACAACTCACACTGCCGACGCGGGCCCCACGATGGCGCTGTCGACCTGGGAAGGTGCCGCTTCAATTGACCGGTGGTGGGTCAACGGGGATCCGGCCGGCGAGCTTGACCGCGACGCCCTGAATATCGGGGCAGATCAACTGACGGTCGGCTCTCGCTTGAACCCCTCCGCCGAAGGTGCGCAAGCCGACATTGCCGAAGTGCTTGTCTTCGACCGGGTTCTCAACGAGGTCGAACGCGAACAGGTCGGGTTGTACTTACAGCAGAAGTACAACCTGCCTGCGTCCTATGACGGTGAGGCCTGGGGAAGCGGTCCGGTCAACATGCTGGACACGTCGGTGATCGTGACCGAGAATTCCACGCTCGATGTCGAGACCAGCTTGACGGCCGAGTTCGGTCCGCTGACGCTGCAAAACAACGTCCTTTCGCTCCGCGGTGCATTGGGCGGGATCACTTTCGCCTCCATGACGATTGCCCCGGGCGCCACGGCCGTTGGCCTCAAGGCCGAGACGGACGTGACCGTCAACTCGCTGCAAGGCGGCCCGACGGCAAACTTCGTCAAAAGTGGCCCGGGCAGCCTGATCCTTGCCGGGCCGACCGCCGGTATGGAAAACACCACTGTCGACGTGCAAGATGGCGGCTTGACGATGACGGCCGGTGATCTGGCCCTGGCCGGTCTGACGGCCCCCGCGGGCGCAGTGGTCGACACGGGCGGCGACCGACTGATCGTCAGCGGCGACCTGCAACTGGGCAAGCTGACCTACAGCGCCGCGGCAGCGAGTTCTTTCGCGGCGATTGGCAGCAACCTGTCCGACTCCGCCGACCTGGATGTGCTCACCGGCACGCTGACCGTCACCAGCGACAGCGTCCGCCTTGACCGAACCGACCCCGTTGGAAGCGGGATAGTCACCGCCAACGAGCCGACCGATGGCAACTATGCAGTTTCACCGCCCGGCGAACAAAAGGAGAATGCGTTCGACAACAATATCGCGACCAAGTGGTTGAGCTTCACCGATCCTGTCATTGAGGGCGAGGAAACCTGGCTCGCCTACCAGTTCCCCGGCGGAAACCGGTACGTCGTCAACGAGTACGAAGTTTCGTCGGCCAATGATGCACCCGAGAGAGACCCCAAGAACTGGCGGTTGGAGGGTTCCAACGACGGCACTACTTGGGACGTTTTGGACACCCGGACCGATCAATCCTTCGCCTCCCGGTATAATAAACAATCGTTCTTCATTGACAACGAGGTCGAATACGAACATTACCGGTTCTTCATCGAAGAGCGGTTCGGCGTCGAGAACTCGACCCAACTTTCGGAGATCGCCCTGTTCTCGACCACGCTCGCCAGCATCGCGATGGACAACGTGACGATGGCCCCGAACACCACTCTGGAACTGGGAAGCGGTGTGTCCGACGCAACGATCGGCAATCTCACGGCCGCCGCCGTTACGACAATTAGAGGCGCCGTCATCGTGGAGAATTCGCTGTCCATGGCCGGCAACGTCGGCTCGCTAACCGTCGCCGGCGAGGCCGAATTGGAGTTGGGCGAAGCTGCGACGTATGGCCCGTTCGGAAAAAAATGTCCCATTTGCTAGTTGAACAATTCGGCCACGCAGCACCTGAAGAACAGACCCTTCATGAGCTGTGGACGCTTTGCCATGG